>JAZRTJ010000029.1:0-22341 GCA_045651925.1 Candidatus Spyradenecus sp.
GTTCAGCGAAACATCTTCGCCGCCCTCTGCCTGTGTGCGTTCGGGAGCCGTAAAGCTTTGTGATGCAATCACCTCTTCGCCGATTTTCACGCTCACTGAATACCCGGTTTCTCCGTTGTCCGGACGCTTCATATGTTTCCATTGGAGCATGTATTTCTGCGCGGGAAGTGCATTCAAGGTAATTGCGATACCTTTGCTGTTGTTGCGCGCAAGTAAGTCGTAGTAGCCGACGTTCCAATATTCGAGTTCCGTGCCGACCGCCGCTTGCCATTTTGAAGTCGCTGTCGGTGTGATAAATGCCAAATCGACTCTTCCGTTATACCATGCGGTCGCGTGATACATGCTCTGCCGGGAAGCTTCCTCAAGAGCCGGAAAAATCGGCGTGTTTGTATCTGGCGTCGAGGTGTCGCCGCCTTCCGTTGTTTCGTTTGTGGTTGCGGCGACGCCGTACGCGAGCGCGTGCCCACGGACCTGCGGCGGATCGTTCGGGTCGAGCGGGTCGGTGCCGTCGGCGAATTCGAGGTAATCGGCAATGCCGTCGCCGTCGGAGTCCCAAGGATCGGTTTCATCGGCGGGATTGGTTCCGGCGATGATTTCCTCGGCGTCGGTCCAGCCGTCGTTGTCGGAGTCGTTTTCTAAGACTTCGGAGAGCGCCCAAAGCGTTCCTGCGAGTCCGAGAAATGCGGCGCTTACTGCCGTCCACGGCAGATAGCGGCCTCGTTTGTTAGTGTCAGAGATACGTGAAGTTTTCATGGTTTTGATAATATTTCGGCGTGCACTTTCGAACCCTTTGCCCGAGTGTGCGCTTCAATGTTATCCGAATTTTGAAAACGAATCCTCACAAACTTGTCACAAAATGCATTTTTTTGAAAAAATTTTTAGTTTTCGAAAGAAATCCACGAATTACACCCATTGCACGAATGGCGGCAGAGAAAGTTCCGCTTACAATTCACGGCTCACCGCCGAAGGCAAAATTCGTGTAATCAGTGAAATTCGTGGATGATTTTTACTTAGTTTTCTTCCTGCGGGAACGGATTTTCAGCCAAAGGAAAAGTCCGGCAGCGCAGGCGATAATTCCCGTAAGTGTGAACAGCCGAGTTTTCGTCGAATTGGTTCTTTCCGTCGGGGCCGAAGAATCCTGTGTTACTCCGTTGGCGGAGTTGATTGGCAGGGGCCGTCGAAGATTCCTTTCTTTTTCCAAGGCTTCCAAAAGTCCTTTCCGCTTTTGTGCGAGATCGGCTTCTTCGCGTTCGATTTCCTGAATGGGTCGTTTTTTGAGCTTCCCGTCGATCAAAGCTTCTCCGCGAGCTGCCCGCATTTCATTGCGCTTATCAATCGCTTCCGCAAACCAGTTTTCGTAGTAGCCGCGAGAGGGTGGGCGAATGAATTCTTCATAAAGTCCATCCGAAACGTGAAACCACTTTCCGGATTTTGCGTCGTATTTGAAGTCGAAGTAGAGGATGTTTCGGGTACGATGGAAAGACCAATGCGGGGCAATTTTTAGCGATAGCTCTCCTTGCGAGTCGACGGACTCTTTAGAGAGAGTCCAGTCAAACATGTCGTCAAACATACGCCGCTCGCTAAAGGCATCCAGAGGGTCTCCCTTTGCGTGCAGTGCGGTTGCTACAGCAAGTAGCAATAGCGTTAGGTAAGTAAATTTTCTATTCATTTTATAACTCGCGCTTGTTGGATTTTCGTCGCACGCTTCGAGCTCTTTGCCCGAGCATGCGGGAATAAGTGTATCAGTACTCCTGCGACCAATCCTCACAAACTTGTCACAAAATGCATTTTTTTGAAAAAATTTTACTTTTCCGAAAGGGATCCGCGAGTTTTGCCTACGGCGGTGAATGGTGAGTAGTAAGCCAGAGCAGTTTTCTGTTTACCACTTGCTGCTCACCGCCGCAGGCTTTTACCTTGCGTCGAAATATTTGGCGTGCGGAGACGCGAAGTAAAGTCCGCAGGCGGAGGAGGGCGGAGTCATCATGAACGACTCGGTCAGCGAGACGCCGATATTGGCTTCGACTTGGAGCAAATCAAAAAGGGCGCGTTTTTGCGAGTGGTCCGGAAAGACGGGGTAGCCGATTGCCGGGCGGATACCCTTGTATTTTTCGTCGAAAAGCTCGTCGGTCGAAAGCTGTTCGTTGGCGGCATAGCCCCAGAGTTCTCGCCGGACCTTTCGGTGCAACCATTCGGAGGCGGCTTCGGCAATGCGGTCGCCGAGCGCTCCGAGAATCAGAGCGGAATAATCGTCCTTGGCGGCAGCAAATTCGTCGGCGAGCGCTTTGATTTTTTCTCCGGCGGTAACGGCGAAAGCCCCGATCCAATCGGCGGTTCCTGCAGGCGCAACAAAGTCCGCGAGTGCGAGATTCGGCGTGCCTTCGCGTTGCTTGGCGAGTTGGCGTGCGGGCTCGAAGACACATTCGCCGCGGTTGACGATGATTTTTTCGTTTTCCGAATAAGCGGGGAAGATGCCGACGACGGCTTGAGCGGAGCGGATTCCCTTGGCGTGCAGGACCTCCCGGAGTTTCCGCGTGTCGTCGAGCAGCTTTTCGGCTTCAGCGGACTTGGCGGCGGCTCCGCGCATTTCGAAAACGCTCAAAAACGAGCTCCACGCAATCAGCGGGAAGAGTTCATCGAGGGGAATCTCGATTTTTTGAACCCCGGTCCAATTCGGTTTTGCCGGCGGATTTTGCGAAAAATCAATTTTCAGGCGATTGGCGCGTGCGGCTTCCGGGGAAAGCATTTCGCGCGGTTTTTTGGCGGCGTAGGCGGTACGGATTTTTTCGTAGGACTCCCGCAATTCGGCGCAGAATCCGTCGTGCCGATCGGGTGAAAAATATTCGCCGCAGGCACGGGAAATGCGCGATGCGTCCGTCGTGTGAACGACTAATCCGGCGGGGTAATGCGGGGCGATTTTAATTGCCGTGTGTTCCCGCGAGGTCGTTGCACCGCCGACGAAGAGCGGAATCGTGAAGCCTTCGCGCTGCATTTCGGCGGCGACCTGTGTCATTTCGTCGAGCGAGGGCGTAATCAGCCCGCTCAGGACAATTGCGTCGGCTTGCGTTTCCCGCGCCGTATCCAGGATCTTTTTACCCGGTACCATCACGCCGAGATCGATGATTTCGTAGCCGTTGCAGGCGAGGACGATGGCGACGATGTTTTTTCCGATGTCGTGTACGTCGCCTTTGACGGTGGCGACGACGAGGCGCTTGCGCGTGCTTGCCGTTTCGCTCGTCGCGCTTTGCTCCATGAACGGAGTCAGCACTTCGACGGCGAGTTTCATGACACGGGCGGATTTGACGACTTGCGGGAGGAACATTTTGCCGTCGCCGAAAAGCCGGCCGACCGTGTTCATGCCCGCCATGAGCGGGCCTTCGATGACGGCGAGCGGCGACCCGAGTTTTTCAAAGGCTTCCAGAACGTCTTCGCGGATGTTTTCCGTGTTGCCGTGAACGAGGGCGTGTTCGAGTCGTACGGCGACATCCGCGTCCTTGCGGGCAGCGGAAACGGCAGGGTCGGCTGTCGCGTCCGCGCCTTTTTTGACGTTGTATTTTCCCGCGATTTCGATGAGGCGATCCGTGGCATCGGCGCGGCGGTTAAGGACGACATCTTCGACGCGTTCACGCAGTTCTTCCGGGATTTCTTCGTACACGCCGAGCATACCGGCATTGACGATGCCCATGTCGAGACCGGCGCGGACGGCATGGTAGAGAAATACCGCGTGGATGGCTTCGCGGACGGGGTTGTTTCCTCGGAAGGCGAAGGAAACATTGGAAATGCCGCCGGAGGTGCGTGCGCCCGGGCAACGCTTTTTGATTTCGGCGACAGCGCGGATAAAATCAATGCCGAAGGCGGCGTCGCTTTCAATCCCGGTGCCGACGGTCAGCACGTTCGGGTCAAAGATGATGTCGTTGGCGGGCAGTCCGGCTTGCTCGGTCAGCAGCTTGTAGGCGCGCTCGCAGATTTCGACTTTGCGTTCGAAGCTTGTGGCTTGGCCGCTTTCATCGAAGGCCATAACGATGACGGCGGCACCGTAGCGGCGGCAGAGTTTTGCCTGCGCGAGGAATTTGGCTTCGCCTTCTTTGAGCGAAATCGAATTGACGATACATTTACCCTGGGCGCAGCGCAGTCCGGCTTCGATGACGTCCCATTTCGACGAGTCGATCATGAGCGGCACACGCGCGATTTCGGGTTCGGCGGCAATCAGATTGAGAAAACGCGTCATGCAGGCGACACCGTCGAGCAGGCCTTCGTCGAAATTGATGTCGATGATGTTGGCGCCGTTTTCCGCTTGTTGGCGGGCGACGGCGAGGGCTCCGTTCCAATCGTCGGAGGCAATGAGTTTTTTGAATTTCGGTGAGCCGGTGACATTCGTGCGTTCGCCGACGAGGACGAAGCTCGAGCTTGCGCTATTGGCGGTATCGCCGAGCGGCGGGAATGCGAAGTGTTCCGTCCCCGAAAGGCCGAGCGTTTCGGGAAGGGCGGGCAGGGCGCGCGGCGGGAAAACTTCCGTCGAGCGGCGAATGGCGCGGATATGGTCCGGCGTTGTGCCGCAGCAACCGCCGACAATGTTGACCAAACCCTCCTGCGAGAATTCCCGTAAGTACATGGCGGTTTCTTCCGCCGTTTCCGAAAAGCCCGACGGCGCGAGCGGATTCGGTAAACCCGCGTTCGGGTGGCAACTGACGGCGCAATCGGCAATGCGCGACAGCGTTTCGATGTACGGACGCATAGCGGGAGCCCCCAACGCGCAATTCATGCCGACGGAGAGCGGACGGATGTGGCGCACGCTTTCCCAGAATGCTTCGACGGTTTGTCCGGAAAGCAGGCGGCCGGCCCGGTCTGCAACCGTCCCCGAAATCATCACGGGTACGCGCTCGCCGCGGGCTTCGAAAATTTCCTGCATCGCAAAGACGGCGGCTTTGACGTTGAGTGCGTCGGTCGCCGTTTCATAAAGCAAAATATCGGCACCGGATTCGAGCGACGCGAGGATTTGCTCGTGGTAGGCGGCGCGCATTGCGTCGAAAGTAACGTTGCGGGCGGCGGGATCGCTGATGTCGGGCGACATCGAAAGCATCTTCCCCGTCGGCCCGATTGAGGCGGCGACGAAGCATTGTCCCGCACGTTCCGGATGCTCGCGTTCAAAGGCATCGCGTTCGCTCACGGCGAGCGAAACCCCGGCGCGGGCGATGGCATCAACATGCGCTTCCAAGCCGTATTCGTGCTGAGAAATGCGCGTCGAATTAAAGGTGTTGGTTGAAATAATGTCCGCGCCCGCTTCTAAATACGCGCGGTGGATCTTGCCCAGAATCTTCGGCTGCGTCAGCGAAAGCACGTCGTTGTCGCCCTTCAGATCAACCGGATGGTCGCGGAAAAGCTCGCCGCGGAAGTCGGCTTCCGTGAGCCGTTCGCGTTGGAGCATCGTGCCCATGGCGCCGTCCAAATAGACGATGCGTGAGCGCATGAGTTCAATCAGGGCCTGCCCGCGTGCGGAAATCGGAAGCGTATCAAAATTCATTCGTATCATTTAATAATGATTTTATGATAATGAAAATAAAAAACTCGTTTTCCGCCGTCGGAAAAAGCGCCAAGCATCAAGCATCGAGCACCAAGCGAGTGTCTGCGGCTCTTTTAATCTTTTTTAAGAACCTATCCTTTCTTTAAGCCTTAAGCATTAAGCTCTCTTTAATCTTTCCCCTTTAATCTTTAATCTCTCTTCAATCTTAACGATTTTTTAACAGGGGAAAAATACGAACAAAACATCCGTGGGATAGACTGCTTGTACTTTCATTTATCTAACAGGTATGAAAAAACAACTCAGTCTCACTACATTAACGACGGCAGCCGGACTTTTAATCGGGTCGGTTGCAGCTCAAGCTGCGGAAGCACCCGCTCCGGTTGCCGCCGCCGAGGATACGGGAATCACGATTAAACTTCCCGATTTGGCGAAGGCGGCCGAAAAGGCAAAGGTCAAAGTTTCGGGTTACGCTCAGGCACAGTACCTTTACACGGATACGAAGGGAAATGCCCACAACGCGAACAGCGGCTTTGCGATTCGCCGCGCGGCGATTTCCGTAAAGGGGGAAATTGACGAGCATTGGTCTTCCGAAGTCGGTTTCGAAATCGACAGCGGAAACAAGGGCGGAAAGCTCGGAGCGGACGATAGCACGATTTTCGTCGATAAGGCGATTATCACTTACAAGGGCGGCTTCGGAAAAGTGACTGCCGGTTACCAAAAACCGCGCTTCGTGATGGAAGAATACGAGTCCTCGAAGACGCAGCTCTGCATCGAGCAATCCGTTGCGACGGTTTATTTTACGAATCTCGCAAGCGGCTCGCTCGCCGGACGCCACGGCGGCGTTTGGTGGGAAGACAAGGCGGATGCCTTTAAATACGGATTCGCGGTGACGAATCAGTACAAGGAAGATCTCCACGGCGACAAGAACGACGGCGTTGCGTTTTATGCGCATTTCAGCTACGAGCTCAAATCGGATGCCGGCCGTTACGAATTCGGGCTCAACGCCGTGTATAATCCCGGGAATGACGATGAATCGACCAAGGCGACGGACAAAATCGTCTGCGACGACGTTTACGGTCTTGAGCCCTACATTCGGTTCACGAGCGGAAACTTCCGGATGATTCTCGACGGTCTTTATGCCGACGGCGGGGCTTCGCAAATGAAGTCTGCGGCTTGGGGGATGAATGCGACGGCGGCTTACCGCTTCAATAATGACATTGAGCCGGTCGTTCGCCTGGCTTACCTCGATGTCGGCGACAACGGCAATATCGATCCGGCGAAGCTTAAAAACGTCCCGACGAACGGAAGCAAGGATTACGACACGGCGTTCGGGATTTACCTTGGCGCGAATTTTTATGCGAACAAGCACATCAAAATTTCGGCGGGATACGAGCACACGCAGTTTTGCGGCGGCGCGAAGAGCGAATATGCAAACGGGTTCCGTCTCCAGCTTCAGGCTACGTTCTAACGAATTTTAGTTTCAATTAAATCCATAAAACCAATAAAAACCATGATTAAAAACATCCTCATCGGAACAATCGCTTCCATGCTCGCGGGCGCCGCGCTTCAGGCGGCCCCGATTATGCTCAACGGGGCCGGAGCCTCGTTTCCGGAGCCGGTTTACCGGCAATGGACCTACGCTTACTCGCAGGGCGGAAAGGCTTCGGTGAATTACCAGAGTCTCGGTTCCGGAGCCGGCTTGAACCAGATCAAGGCCGGAACGGTCGATTTTGCCGGGACGGACAATCCGCTTACTTTGGATCAGCAAAACGAATTCGGCCTGGTCCAATTCCCGATGCTGACGGGCGGGGTCGTCGTAGTCGTCAACATCCCCGGCGTGAAACCGGGGACGCTCAAGCTTTCCCGCGAGGTTTTGGCTTCGATTTTCTTGGGTAAAATCACGAACTGGAACGATCCCGCCATCGCGGCAATTAATCCGGGGCTGCGCCTTCCCAAGAATCTGAAAATTACGGTGGTGCGGCGCTCGGACTCTTCGGGAACGACCTTCATCTTCACGGATTATCTGAGCAAGATTTCCGAAGCTTGGAAGACGCAGGTCGGAGCCGGATCCTCGGTCAAATGGCCGGTCGGCATCGGCGGGCAAAAGAACTCGGGGGTTTGTAACAGCGTTGCGAAGGTCCGCGGCAGCATCGGCTACACCGAATTCACCTACGCGGAGGAAGCGCGTCTGAACTGTGCAGTTCTCGAAAATCGTGCCGGCACCTTCGTGGCTCCGAATGCAAAAAGCTTTTCGGCGAGCGCCGCCAACGCGGACTGGAACAATGCGCCGGGATTTCTGATGATGCTCACGGATCAGCCCGGCGAAAATGCTTGGCCGATTACCGGTGTCACTTACATCCTGATGCGGAAAGACGCGGAAACTTCCCGCAAGGCAGCTTTGAACGACTATTTCAAGTGGTGCTTCAATGAAGGCGCCGCCTCTGCTGCTCGCCTCAATTACGTGCCGCTTCCGGAAAACGTTGTCAAACTCGTCGAAGAAAAAGTCCTGAACTAAGGCATTTCTTCTCCAATAAAAAACGTTCCCGCGATTCATTCACGGGAACGTTTTTTATAAGTTTCTTTAATCTTTAAACTCTAACCTTTAATCTCTCTTGGCTTAGAGCTCTGAAAAAACTGCGGGAAGCGCGGAAGCGTCCTTACCGCCGCCCATTGCAAAGTCCGGCTTGCCGCCGCCCTTGCCGCCGAGCTTGCCGCAGAGTGCGGAAACGATTTTTCCTGCCGCCACGCCGGATTTGACGGCTGCGGGAGCGCAAGCCGCAACGACGGAAACCTTGTCCGCCGCGAGGACCGCGCCGAGGATGACGACGCCGTTATCGCCGAGCTGTTTGACAAGCTGAGAAGCAATTTCGCGCAAATCATTCGGCGATTCGGCGGGAACGATTGCAGAAACCTGTTTGGTCGCGCCCGTGTCCTTGGCTTCGGCGACGAGCTTGTTCGCGAGCAGTGCAAGCTCCTTTTGACGGACGGCTGCGAGCTGCTTTTCGAGCGCGGATTTTTCTTCCATGAGCGCCTCGAACTTCTTCTGCAGATCCGTAATCGGAGTCTTCGTTTTTTCGGAAAGCTTTTTCAGCATTTGCGTTTCTTCCACGCCGTGCGCGTACGCCGTCATACCCGTGCAGGCTTCAATACGGCGCACGCCGGCGGCGATAGCGCTTTCGCTGACGATGCGGAAGAGACCGAGCTCTCCCGTAGCACGCGCGTGCGTCCCGCCGCAAAGTTCCATCGAGTAGCCATCCAGCCCATGCGCGTTCCCGCCGACCTGGATAACGCGAACGACGTCACCGTATTTGTCGCCGAAGAACTGAATGATGTTTTCGTTCGCCTTGGCCTGTTCGTGCGCGATTTCCGTCCAGGAAATACCGCTGTTGGCGAGAACAAGCTCGTTCACTTTCTTTTCGACTTCGGAAACCTGAGCCGGTGTAAGAGCCGCAGAATTAAAGTCGAAAGTCAGCTTTTCGTCAGAAACGAAAGACCCCTTTTGCGCGACATCTTTGCCGACGACACTGTGCAACGCAAAGTGCAACAAGTGCGTCGCCGTGTGGTTGCGTTCAATGGCTCGGCGGCGGACTTCATCGACCACGACGGCGGCTTTTGCACCGACGGGAGGCGGCTCATCACCTTCAACAAAGTGCAGGAAGACGTTACCGCTTTTTTGCGTGTTTGTGATTTTCCAAGCCTTACCGCGTGCAGAAAGCGTTCCCGTGTCACCGACTTGCCCGCCCATTTCCGCGTAGCACGGCGTGCGGTCGAGAATAACGGCGATTTTGCCCTTGTTGTCCACGACTTCGAGAATTGTGGCCTCGGCGGAAAGCGTTTCGTAGCCGAGAAATTCCGTCGCGTCCTTCGTCTGGATTTCAGAAAGCGTGACGATTTGCTTTTTCTGGGCGGCGCGGGCGCGTTCACGCTGTTCGGTCATCAATGCGTTGAAGGCATTTTCGTCTACCGTGTAGCCGCGTTCGCGCGCCATCAGGTCCGTGAGGTCGAGCGGGAAGCCGTAAGTATCGTAAAGGAGGAAAGCCGCTTCGCCGTTGAAAACATCGGCGAGTTCGGAGCTGACGGCGAGGAAGTTCGCAAGCGTACCGCGGAAGTTCGCAAGCGTATCTTTGTCTTCCGGGGCATTAATGACGCTGTGTGCGCTTGTGTAAAGCGCTTTGACGTCGGAGCGTGTGAAGATGCGGCGTGCGAGCTCGGTGTTGACAGGTTTCGCAAACCCGACAACGAATTTTGCGATATTGAGCGCCATGTGGTCGGCGATTTTCGCAAGCGTTTCATTCCCGTCTTTAAACGCCGCTTCGGAAACGCTCATCGTATCTGCAATGCCGATACGGAGTTCCTTGGCGGAATTTTTTAGCGAAATAATTTCTTCAAAAATCGTGAGACCGGCATCGAGCGTTTTGTTAAACGCTTCTTCTTCGACGCGAATCGTATCCCGCACGAAATCACGGCGGGAACGGATTTCCGGGAAAACATCCCCCATCGTTTCCGCGAGGACATCGACGAGTTTGTAGAAGAACGGTTCCTTGAAGCCGAGCGTGCGACCGTAGCGGACGGCGCGGCGTAAGATGCGGCGCAAAACGTAGTTGCGATCGCTGTTGCCGGGGGCGATACCGTCGGCGATGGCGAAGGAAAGCGTGCGGATGTGGTCGGCGATGACGCGGAACGCGATATCGATTTTTTCCTGCTCGTTTGCGCCCTGCGTTCCCGGAGCGGGAAGCGTCGACGTGTATTTTTTGCCGGAAAGTTTTTCGATTTCGCGGAAAATCGGTGCGAAGATGTCCGTTTCGTAATTGGAAATAATCCCGGTGAAATCCGTGAAGTTTTTCGTGCACTGAATAATGCTCGAAGCACGTTCAAAACCCATGCCGGTATCGACGTTTTTCGCGGGAAGCGGCGAGAAGGTGCCGTCCGGATTCGCGTTAAATTCCATGAACACGAGATTCCAGATTTCGATGCAAAGCGGAGATCCGGCATTGACGAGCGCTCCCGCCGTATCGCCCTTCGGTGTAAGATCCATGTGGATTTCCGAGCACGGTCCGCAGGGCCCCGTATCGCCCATCATCCAAAAATTGTCTTTTTTATTGCCGTTGACAATGTGAACTTTCGGATCAAGTCCGGCGGCGGTAAAAAGTTTTTCCCACGCGTCGTAGGCTTCTTGGTCAAATGTAGCGGGATCGCCCTTGGATTTGTCCGGGCAATAAACGGTTGCGTAAAGGCGTTCTTTCGGGAATTTCCAAACCTCCGTAATCAATTCCCATGCCCACGCAATAGCCTCTTTTTTGAAATAATTGCCGTAAGACCAGTTCCCGAGCATTTCAAAGAATGTGTGGTGGTACGTGTCCATGCCGACATCTTCGAGGTCGTTATGTTTGCCGCCTGCGCGGATACATTTCTGCGTGTCGGCGGCGCGGTGCGTCGGGTACGGGCAAGGGATTTGTCCGAGGAAAATCGGCACGAACTGATTCATTCCCGCATTGGTGAAAAGCAGGTTCGGAGAGTCCGGCATAAGGCTCGACGAGGGAACAATCTGGTGTTCTTTCGATTTAAAGAAATCAAGAAACGACTGACGGATTTCGGAGGATGTCATAACAAAAGATTTTAAGCGGTAATTTCACTCTTTGCCGCGCCCTGCGTAAAGATGAAAGTTTCGCGGGACCGATTATAAATCGCAAAGAAAAGGCTCCCGCCGCTTTCCGGCGAGAGCCTATTTCTCATTCCTTTAATCTCTAATCTTTCCTAACGTGCGTTGCCCGGGGTGCGCGGGAACGGGATGACGTCGCGGATATTGCCTTCGCCGGTGACGAACATCAGCATGCGTTCGAAGCCCAAGCCGAAGCCGGAGTGCGGGACGCTGCCGAAACGGCGCAGATCGACGTACCAGCCGTAGTCTTCTTCGCTTAAGCCGTGTTCTTTCATCGCTTCGAGCAGGCGTTCGAGGCGCTCTTCGCGTTGGCTGCCGCCGACGATTTCACCGATGCCGGGCACGAGGAGGTCGGCTGCGGCGACGGTTTTGCCGTCGTCGTTTTGGCGCATGTAGAACGGCTTGGCATTGCGCGGATAATTGTAAACGGCGACCGGCGAACGGAAATGTTTTTCGGTCAGGTAGCGTTCGTGTTCGGACTGGAGCGCTTCGCCCCAAACCGGCGGGAATTCGAAGCTTTCACCGGATTTTTGGAGGATTTCAACCGCTTCGGTGTAGGAAACGCGGACGAAGGGGTTGTCCAAAACGGCTTGCAGGCGTTCCTGTAGGCCCTTGCTAACGAATTTGTCGAAGAAGGCGATTTCGTCGGGGCAATTTTTCAGGACGTCGGCGATGAGGTGCTTGATAAAGGCTTCCGCCATGTCAATGTCGCCGAAGATGTCGCAGAATGCCATTTCGGG
Organism: Candidatus Spyradenecus sp.; assembly: GCA_045651925.1. GTDB lineage: Bacteria > Verrucomicrobiota > Verrucomicrobiia > Opitutales > UBA953 > Spyradosoma. Next base: position 11,918 of record JAZRTJ010000029.1, read on the forward strand.
TTCAATCATCCAAAATTCGCTGGCGTGGCGGGAGGTGTGGGAGTTTTCCGCGCGGAAAGTCGGTCCGAAGGTGTAAACATTGCCGAGTGCGCAGGCGAGGGTTTCGGCTTCGAGTTGGCCGCTGACGGTGAGGAAGGACTGGCGGGCGAAGAAGTCCTGCGCGTAGTCGATTTTACCGTCGGGTGTTTTCGGGAGGGCGTCCTGCGGGAGGGTCGTTACGCGGAAAAGCTCGCCGGCACCTTCGCAGTCGCTCGTCGTGACGATCGGCGTGTGAACGTAGGCGAAGCCGCGTTCCTGGAAGAAATTGTGTACGGCGTAAGCGAGTCGGGAGCGTACGCGGAACATTGCGCCGAGGCGGTTTGTGCGGGCGCGCAAGTGCGGGATGTCGCGGAGAAATTCGACGGTGTGGCCCTTTTTCTGGAGCGGGAATGTGTCCGGTGCCGTGCCGACGATTTCGAAGTGCTTGGCGTGAACTTCCCAGCTTTGGCCTTTGCCCTGCGAGGCGACGAGGGCGCCGCGGACGGCAACGGAGGCTCCCGTGAGTGCGTTTTTCACGGTTTCGTAGCCGGGACAATCGGCATCGACGATGATCTGCAGATTTTTCAGGCAGGAACCGTCGTTGAGCTCGATGAAGGAAAACGTTTTCGAGTCGCGGCGTGTACGGACCCAGCCTTGAACGAGGACATCGTCGGCGGGTGCGGCGGCAGCGAGGGCATTTTTAACGGAGAGTTTATTCATAGGGTTTTATCGGGGATTTCGGGAAATTCTTAATCAATAATGAATCGGGAACAAGAATGAATTCCGGCGCTTAAAGCGAATTGTCCGCGGCGGCGCCTTCTGGCGGTCGTAATTGGCCTTGTTACAAAATCAGCATGGCGTCGCCGTAGCTGTAGAAGCGGTAGTTGCGGGAGACGGCTTCGGTGTAGATTTCCTTGAGCCACTGAATACCGCGCAGGTCGCCCGGTGCGAGGAAGGTGGAAATCAGGCACATGAGCGTCGATTTCGGCAGGTGGAAATTCGTGATCATGATGTCTGCGCCGGAAATCGTTTGCGGCGGATAGACGAAGAGTCCGGCGGTGGCGGCGACGCTTCCCGTTGCGGGGATAAGCGGGTCTCCGGCAGCACGGCGGCGCGCAAAGTCTTCCATGGCGCGCAGGCTGGTTGTTCCGACGGCGAGGCGCGGGGAGCTTTCCGGTTTGACGATTTCGAGCTGTTCGCGTGTTGCGGCCGGAATTGTGTAAAATTCCTTGTGCATCGGGTGCGCTTCGATGGTCGTCGATTTAATCGGCTGAAAGGTGCCGAGACCGATGTGGAGCGTTAAATCGTATTGCGGGATGTCGCGTTCGCGCAGCTGTTCCAGAAGCGCATCGGAAAAGTGGAGCCCGGCGGTCGGAGCGGCAGCGGCGACGGGATTGTCGCGAAAAGCGTAAACGGTCTGATAGCGTTCTTTGTCGAGTGCGGAAAAATCTTGGTCCTTGGGGCGGGAGCGCGTGATGTAGGGCGGGAGCGGCAGCGAGCCGATTTGCGCGGCGATGTCGAGGACGTTGCCCTGCGGAAGGAGGATTTCAAATTCTACCAGATATTCGCCGCCGCCTTCCGTGCATTCTTCCTTGTCAATAACGCGGGCGCGGTAAACGCCCTCGATGCCGAAAGTTCCCGAGGCGGCTTTTTTTCCGGGCTTGAGCAGGCACCACCAGCGCGTGGGGATTTCTCCGGGGCGCAGGAGCAGGCATTCGACTTTCCCGCCGGAGCCTTCCCGGATTCCCGGGAGACGTGCTTGCAGGACGGCTGCGTTGTTGCGGAACAGGCGCGTTCCCGCCGGGAGCAAATCCGGCAAATCACGGAAGATGCAGTGGCTGAGTTTTCCCGTACGGCGTTCGACAACGAGCAGGCGCGAGTCTTCCCGTCGTGCGGCGGGAGTTTGCGCGATTAAGCGTTCCGGCAGGTTGTAGTCGAAAAGGTCCGTATTCATAGAAATGCCTTAATCTCCTCTCAAATGCCCGCAAACACAAAACAAAAACGCGGGTGTCCGCAGGCTATTGATTTTCGAAAAGGGCGCGCGGGAGCGAGACGGCAACCGGGCAATGGTCGGAGCCTTCGACCTGCGGAAGAATGGCGGCTTCGGAAAACGCCGTTTCGAGGGCTTGAGAGACCAACCAGTAATCGATTCTCCAGCCGACGTTCCGTTCCCGTGCCTTCATGCGGTAGCTCCACCACGAATAGGCTTTTTCAAGTGTCGGATTTTCCGCACGGAACGTATCGATGAAACCCGCCGCGAGCGTTTCCGTAAACGAGTTACGTTCTTCAATCGAATAGCCCGGGTTGCGCTCGTTACTTTTCGGATTGGCGAGGTCGATCGGTTTGTGGGCGCAGTTGAAATCGCCGCAGACCGCGACCGGTTTTTTCGCCGCTAATGCTTTGAGATGCTCGCGGAAATCGGCGTCCCAGCGCATGCGGTAGTCGAGGCGCGCCAATTCGTTTTGCGCGTTCGGTACGTAGGCACAGACGACGAAGACTCCGGGGAATTCTGCCGTCAGCACGCGGCCTTCCTGCGGGTGGGCTTCTTCGGAATCGAAATTCGTTGAAACTGAAAGAACGGGAAATTTGGACAAAATGGCGGTTCCCGAGTAGCCGGCTTTGTCCGCCGGATGCAGGTAGCGGTACGGGAAGGTGTTTTGCAACGACTCCGGCAGTTCCAAATCGGCGGGACATTTGATTTCCTGCAGACAAAGAATGTCCGGCGCGTATTCCGCGACATAGTTTTCCAAGCCTTTGCGGATGGCGGCGCGGAGGCCGTTCACATTCCAGGAATGTAGCACAACATTTTTATTCATACCCGAAAAATAAAGATTCGGCGGCGCGTCTTAAAGATAAAATAAAAGCAAGGGCCGAGCGTTCGAAGCGTTTCCCGTTATCCGGGTTGGCTCTGAAGCTCGGCCCTCGGCGTATTAAGCCCTGAGGCTTAAGCGAGTTCGATTAAAAATCGTCGTCGAAGAAATCGTCGTCCGAGAAGTCATCGTCGCCCGAGTCGGAGTCGTCGGAGCCGAAATCGTCGTCGCTGCTCGAGCTCGAAGAGGACGAGGAGGAGTTGCCTTTCGTCGGAGCGTCTCCGGCAGCGACCAGACCGTCGGAAATCGGCTTGCCGGTGTAAAGGCGGCTGAAGGTCGTACGGGAGGCGTGGACTTGGAAAATCTGTCCGTTGACGGCGTTTTTGACTTCGAGGACGCCGCGATCCGTGACTTTACGGACGAAGAGGCGCGTACCGACGGGGACTTCGATTTTGGTGACTTCGTTGCCGTTTTTGTCGCGAATCGAAATCATGGTTCCCTTGACGCGCATTTGGACGGCTTTCGGCCAAGCGTTCTTTTTGCGAGCAACCTCGGCGTAATCAAGTTTCTTCGACTTGGCCGGTTTTGCGGCGGGAGCGGGCTTGCTGTCGGGTTTGTCGGCGGAGTCGTCGTTGTTTGATTCGTCCGAGCTTGCGGAATCGTCGGAATCTCCGGATTCGTCGCTACCGAAATCATCGGCGTCATCTTTGTCGGTGGCGGGTTCCGGCTTTTCTTCCGGCGTTTCGGTTTTTACCGGCGCGCTCGGCGTTGTCGGCGCAGGTGCGGCGGCGGGTTCTCCGAAGATCTTGGCGTCGGAGTTCTTGGCGGGCGTGTTTTGAGCGCTTTGAGCGGCTTCGGCCTTGCGGCTTTCGCGGATAGCCTTCCCGTCTTCAACGCCGCGGAGGATGCGTCCGGCGATGTTCGTGTTCACCCAGCCCTGCTGTTCGGCGAGCATGTAGCTCATGAAGATCAGAACGGCGAGACCGACGCCGATCAGGACCTTAATAAAAGAACCGAATGTGTTGTGTTCTTGTGGCATTGATTTCCTTTTTGTTGAATGAAAAGTTATTTTCTCAAGTCGAGCCGCGTAAGGCAAGACTTATTGCGTGGCCGGTGCGGTAAAGGAAGGCCGGGCACCGGAAATCGGAGAATCGCATATTTTCGCGATTCTTCGTTTGTCGGTTCCCTTGGTGGCGCGGCAATCAGTCTTGATTTCTGGTCGTAAAAGGGGGAAACTTACACTGCTTATGATTATCGATACCCTAGCAAACTCCGCACGGATTGAAGCGCTTAATCCGTATTTCAAAAAAATTTTTGATTACATCAAAACGCACGATCTGACGCAGGTACCTGCCGGAAAAATCGTTATCGACGGCGACAATGCCTTTATCAACGTCGTGGACCATCCGGGCAAGACCAAGGAGACATCGAAGCTCGAAAGCCACAATGATTATCTCGACGTTCACTTGCCGCTTACGGCTCCGGAAACGCTTGGCTGGACCCCGCGAGCGGATTTGCCCGAAATGCCCTATGACGCTGCCGGCGATTGCTCGCTTTACGACGGACCCGCTCAGGTTTATACGACGATTGTTCCCGGCCAGCTTGCCGTTTACTTCCCGGAAGACGTGCACGCGCCGGCAATTTCGCCCGTGCCGTTCCGCAAGCTCATCGTCAAAGCTCGCGTTTAATCCATCCTTTTTAAACTCAAACCCCGAAAAACTATGGCTAAAGTAAAAAAATTAGAAGGTCTTATCGCGGCGCCGCATACGCCGTTTAATCCGGACGGCTCCGTCAACTTGGATATGATTCCGAAGCAGGTGGACGTGCTCGTCAAGCAGGGCGTCATCGGCGCTTACATCTGCGGTACGACCGGCGAAGGCATTTGCTGCTCGGTTGAAGAACGCAAAGCCGTCATGAAAAAATGGGCGGAATGCGGCAAGGGCAAGCTCTTTATTATCGCCCACGTCGGAGCACTTTCAGTGACGGATGCGCGCGAACTCGCCGCCTATGCTCAGGAGCTCAAGCTCGACGCAACCTCGATTGTTCCGCCGAACTTCTTTAAGCCGGGCTCGATCGATGCACTCATCGATTACCTCAACGCCGTGCTTTCCGCCGCTCCGAAACTGCCGTTCTACTACTACCATACGGGCATGTCCGGCGTGAACTTCGACATGGAGCAATTCCTTATCAAGGCCGACGGCAAGATTCCGCAACTCGCCGGGATCAAGTTCAACTATCCGGACCTCTACATGTATCAGCGCTGTCTCCGTGCCTGCGGCGGCAAGTACGATATCACTTGGGGTATCGACGAATGGTTTGCGGGCGCACTCGCTTGCGGCGCCAAGTCTGCAATCGGTTCGACCTACAACTACGCAGCGAAGGTTTACTACGACATTTGGAATGCCTACACGCTCGGCGACCAGAAGAAAATCGACAAGGGCATGGCGAAAGTCTGCAAAATCGTCGATATCCTCGTTCAGTACGGCGGCGTTGTCGGCGGCAAGGCTATGATGGCTTATCACAAGCTCGACATGGGCGGCGTCCGCCCGCCGCTGACCTGCCTTGACGAAGAGCAGAAGGCCGATTGCGTGGCTCGCCTGAAAAAGATTATTACGGGCAAGTAAACGCCAATAGGCTCAGAGACGGGCATCGGACAAGGCGCTTTCGGGCGCGGGGTCCGGTGCCTTTCTTTTTTTGTGAAAGAAGGAGCAGGGCTTAATTGACGTCCATCGGATCGACATCGAGGATTTCGATGACGCCCTCCGGCCAAGGGAAGCTCGCGCGCAGGCGGGAGAGTTTTCCGATGATTGCGGTTACGCGGTCGCAGAAATACCAGAGGTGGAAGCGGAAATTATCTTGTATTTTTTCGGTCGGACAGGGGGCCGGGCCACGGATTTCGCAGAGTTCCGCCGCATTTTCTTCGAGGAAGCGTGCCCAGGATTCGGCGGTGTCTTCGACGAGTTGGCGGTCGCTTCCGCGGAACAGGTGGCGGATGATGTGGCGCTCCGGCGGGTAGCGGAATTCGCGACGGCGTTCCAATTCGTCTTCCAGAAATTCGTCGAATTCGGCGCGTTTGGCGAATTGAATCGGCGGTGCGCTCGGCGTGAAGGTTTGGACGAGCACTTCGCCGTCGAGCTGACCGCGTCCGGCGCGCCCTGCGACTTGGACGAGCAACTGGAAGGTGCGTTCGGCTGCACGGAAGTCCGGAACGTGCAACGATAAATCGGCGTCGAGGATGCCGGCGAGCGTGACACGGGGAAAGTCCAGCCCCTTGGCAATCATCTGGGTGCCGAGCAAAATGTCGATTTCTCCGGCACGGAAGCGCTCGAGGATTTTTCGGAATTCATTTTTCTTACTCATCGTATCCGCGTCGAGGCGGACAATGCGGGCTTCGGGGAAACGCTGAGCGAGGATTTCCTCCGCCCGTTGCGTGCCGAATCCTTTTTTCCGAATATTGGCGGAAGAACAGGCGGGACAGCGCGACGGTGCCGATTCGATGTGGTCGCACAAATGGCAGCGCAAGCTTTGATTTTCCCGGTGGAAGGTCAGTGCGCTCGAGCAGTGCGGGCAGGTGATGACATGCCCGCAGTCCGGGCAAATTAGGGCGCGGGAATAGCCGCGGCGATTTAGGAAAAGAATACACTGCTCGTGGCCTTCGAGACGTTCGGCGATTGCGTTGAGCATCGGCCGCGAGAAGCTCGTTTGCCCTTGCATGTGGAGGATTTCGCGGCGCATATCGACGATGCGCATCGGCGGGAACGCGTGGTTGTCAACGCGCTTCATAATGCGGTTGATCGTATATTTACCGATGTGTGCGTTGTAAAAACTTTCTAATGACGGCGTTGCGGATCCGAGCACGCAGACCGCGCCGCAGAGATGTGCGCGATAGACGGCAACGTCGCGACCGTGATAAAACGGCGTTTCGCCTTGTTTGAACGAGGGCTCGTGTTCTTCATCGACGACGATGAGGCGTAGGTTCTTCATCGGCGCGAAAATCGCCGAACGCGCGCCGACGAGCACGCGGGCATTCCCGCGGGCCATGTCCATCCAAGCGTCAAAGCGTTCTCCCGACGAAAGATGGCTGTGCCAGACGACCACCTGCGTGCCGCAATCGCCGAGGCGCAGGCGGAGGCGTTCGACGGTTTGAGGCGTCAGGGCGACCTCCGGGACGAGGAAGATGGCGCTTCCGCCTTCGGCGAGCACTTTGCGGATTGCGCCGATGTAAACTTCGGTTTTCCCCGAGCCGGTGACGCCGTGAAGCAGGTGTGTGCGGTATTGCCGTGCGTCGAGACTGGCGCAAACCGATTCGAGCGCGGCGGATTGTTCGTCGTTGAGCGTAATTTTTTTCTGCGGAAGCGCCTTGGCGACGGCTTCGTTGATATCGGCATAGGCGACGCGCGATATGGCCTGCGTTTTTTCCCGGACGATGCCGGCGAGTATCAGCGCATTGATTACGGGAGCGGAAAAATTCAGGGTGCTGCGCGAAACGGCACCTTGATCCCGTAGCAACTCGTAAAGCTCGGCCTGTTTTTTCGCTCGGCGTCTCAGCGCTGCAAGGGCTTCGTCGTCAAGCTCCCGTGCAAGCGAGAGGGTGCGTTCGACAACGGCGCGGACGCCTTGGCGCACCGCGGCGGGCAGCATCGTCTGCAGGACGGAATTCAGCGGTGCGGCGTAGTAGCCCGCAATCCATTCGCAGAGCTTTATTTCGTCCGGTGCAAGTACGGGAATGTCGTAGCAAAGCGTCTCGATTTTTCGCATTCTCGATGCGAATTTTTCTTCGGGAATGACCTGTAGCTCCCAAACCAGCCCCAAGGTTTTCCGGGAGCCCAAGGGGATTTTTACGAGTGAGCCGACGGCCAAGCGCGGCTTCATGTCTTCGGGAACGACGTAGGTGTAGGCGCGTCCGCCGCCGTCGAAAGGCATGATGCGTGCATAGGATTCCCGCGGCTCCGAAGGCGTTTTTTTTGCGGGGCCGGGCTGAGAATAATCTTCTGCGGGAAACAATTCCGTCATCTGCAAAGACCTTAAAAATTTAGCCTGCCAAAGTAAAAGGAAAATGGTTACCGTTGGATGGAAGCGAATGAGCGGAAATCGAAGATTATTCCTGCCTATTAATTACTGAACAAAAAAGCGTTCCCGTGAACGCATCCACGGGAACGCAACCCAAGTTTTAGATTTCCCGCCGCTAGGCAGAAAGCTGTGACTAAGCAGATGTGTTACTTAATCTATACCTAACAAATAGTAATTGTGTTGTTTGTGCAATCAAAATTTGCACGAAACTCGGTTTTCTGCTTAGCCCTCGATGCTCTTGTATTTATAGAAAGCGGAGAAAATGCCGAAGACGACAGCGACCGCGAGCATCAGTGCGGCAAAGAGGTAGAAGCGTTCGGCCTCCGTGTAGTTGACCGTCACTGCGACAACGAGGACAACGAGGAAGTTTCCGACGGTGGTCGTCAGATTCCACAGACTTGTAATCGTGCTGCGCATGGCGGCGGGAGCTTGCGAGAATGCGAATTCGAGTCCCGTTGCCGAGAAGAGCACTTCACCGAGTGTCAGGACGAAATACGGGAGCGCCATCCACCAGACGGAGATTGTCGGCGTACCGGCGGCAAGCGAGGCGTCCACGGAGCTTTGGAGCCAGCCGCAAATGACGAAGGAAAGCGCGGCCAGGACCATCCCGGTCGTCATACGACGTAACGGTGTTGTCTTGAAGAAGCGCGTGCGGTTGAGTGCGGGATAGATGAGAAACGACAGGACGGGGATGAGCGACATTACGAAAATCGGGTTGATGTTCTGCATCGTTTCCGTGTTGATCGGGTAGCCGAATAGGCTGCTTGCCGTCATGTCTCCGCCGAGGAGAACCCAAGTGGTCGTCATTTGGTCGAAGAGCGCCCAGAACACCGGAATCACGGCGAAAAGCAGAAGGATGCCGCGGATCGATCGGAAGCGTTCACCTAAACTCATTGGAGCTTCCGCGTCGGAGGCGCCTTCGGCGGCCGATTGAGTTTCCGGATGCGCCTGCTTGGCCAAGCCGATTACAGCTTTCGGGACAAATGCGGCAATGGCGAAAAGAATCGAAACGGCGACAAATGCGGCAAGCCCCGCACCGATCAGCACGCAGGATTCGCCCCAGAGACCTTCGATGCCGATCCATGAGCTCAGTACTTCGAGGCCGGTTCCGCCGAAGGGTTTCGTTAAAAGTGCCAAAGCGCAGAAGAACCAGGTCGGCAATGCGCCGTAGAGGAGGGCGGAGCTGAGGACGCGTCCGAGCGTTTTACCTGCGGGTTCGCCAATCCATTCGCCCAGATTACGCTTGTAGCCCGAGGTGCCGGCAACGAAAATCAGTGTTGCCAGGCCCATCGTAATGCCGGGGATTCCGAAAGCCCAAGCGTAGCCGATTTCGTTTTTAATTACCGGAATCAGCAAAAACGCGAAGAACGAGCCGAAGTTGATGGCCCAATAAAACATCCCGAAGGCGCGGGCGATGAAGTGGCTTTGCTCTTTCGAAAATTGTTCTCCCATGAACGATGAGACGCAGGGCTTAATTCCGCCTGACCCGAAGGCTATGAGCGAAAGACCGAGAATCAGTCCTGCCTGCGAGCCGACCGTCAGCGCGAGTACCGCGTTTCCGAGAATGTAGAAAAGCGACATGATGACAATCGTCCGGTAGCGTCCCCAATACTTGTCGGCAATCCAGGCGCCCAAAAGCGGCATGAAGTAAACCCCCATCGTGAAGAGGTGGCCGACCATGGTTGAGTAGTCTTCCGCCGCGCGCAATCCGTCTTCGCCGCTTGCGACCGAATCCTTCATCAGCTCGTAAACGATGTAGAGCGTGAGGATGCTACGCATTCCGTAGAAGCTAAAGCGCTCTCCGGCTTCGGTGCCGACGATGAAGAAAACGGATTTCGGGAATCCGGACTTTGCCTGCTTGGGCACGAGGGTCCCGTCCGGCGTTGCGGGTGTGTTGGCTGTTGATGTCATGGGAAAAAGAGTTGAGCCCCCATTACAGTTTTTTTCTCCCCGAGCCGCAAAACTATTCTTCCGGGTAAAAGAAAAGCGGATAGCCGATAAGTTCAATCACCCATCGGCTATCCGCTATCAAAGTTTCCGCTTTGTCTTTAGTGTTTCAGGCTTTTTAGGAAACGTTCGATGCGAATGCAGGCTTCGTCGATGTTTGTGTAGGATGTCGAGAAGCTGGCGCGGCAGAAGCCTTCGCCGCAGGCGCCGAAAGCTGTTCCCGGGACCATGGCGACGCGTTCGGCTTCGAGGAGGCCTTTTGCGAATTCCATCGAGGAAAGGCCGGTGGCAGTGATATCCGGAAACGCGTAGAACGATCCGCGCGGCGAATGGCAACGGAGGCCGAGCTCATTGAAGCGGCGGACGATGAAGTCGCGGCGCTCGCGGTACTTTTCGCGCATTTCGAGCATGGATTTCTTGCCGTTGCGCAGGGCTTCGATTGCAGCTTCCTGCGAAATCGTCGGTGCGCAGAGGATGCCGTACTGGTGGATTTTCAAAATGCCGTCGATGATGTCTGCCGGACCGCAGGCATAACCGACGCGGAAGCCGGTCATCGCGTAGGCCTTGGAGAAGCCGTGC
>JAZRTJ010000030.1:0-3237 GCA_045651925.1 Candidatus Spyradenecus sp.
GCGCAATAACGCCTTTCCGGAGCGTGAAATTCGCGGCAGATTTTAATTTGATTGTCAAACTCGGGCGGAAGGCGTTCACTCGTTGCCAATATGTCCGGAGCTTTTCAAGTTATCGCGCGGCGTTGGCGCCCGCAGCAGTTCGATGAAATCGTCGGCCAGGAGCACATTGTCCGCACGCTGAAAAATGCGATTGAGAGCGGGCGCATCGGACATGCCTACCTTTTCGTCGGTCCCCGCGGTACGGGGAAGACCACGACGGCGCGCATTTTCGCGAAAGCCCTGAATTGCACGAACGGTCCCAGCGTCGCGCCTGCGGCGGACGATCCGATTTGCAAGGCAATCGTGGACGGCTCCTGCATGGACGTTATCGAAATCGACGCGGCGACGAACCGCTCGATCGAAGATGCCAAGCAAATCCGCGAAGAATGTTACTTCGCGCCCGCGCAGTGCCGCTACAAAATTTACATCATCGACGAAGTCCACCAGCTTTCCAAGGACGCGTTCAATGCCCTGCTGAAGGTCATCGAAGAACCGCCGCCGCACGTGAAATTCATTTTTGCGACGACGGAAGCGGACAAGGTGCTGGAAACGATTACCTCGCGTTGCCAGCGTTTTGAGTTTCAGCCGATTCCCGAGGCGAAAATCGCCCGGCGCCTCCGCCAAATTACGGAAGCCGACGGCGTGGAAGCGGGCGAGGAAGCTCTGCGTGCCATCGCGCGCTTGGCTAACGGCGGGATGCGTGACTCGCAGTCGATTCTCGACCAGGTGATTTCTTTCTGCGGAAAGAAAATCAGCGAGAAAGACGTCCTCGATATTTACGGTTTGGCGTCGAAGGAGCAAATCGATGCCTTGGCTGCCGCTTTGGCCGCTGCGGATTATGCCGCTGTCGTCAAATTCGCCGACACCTTCGTGGAGGAAGGCCGCGACCTTTTGCGTGTTCTCAAACACACGCAGGCGCGCGTCCGCGAAGCCCTTTTGGATTCGATTCGCGAGGGCGGGATTTCCTCTTTGCTCGGCACGGCAATGCGTACGGAACAGCTTTTGAGAATGCTGGATACGCTTCAGTCCGGAGAAGGCAGCGTCAAGTTGGGGCTTTCCGAGCGTGCCAATTTTGAAGTCTGCCTGCTTAAAGCCGTTGAACAAAGTCGAACGCGAGCCATTGATGCGTTGATTAAAGATATCGCCGGACTCGCCGCGGGAATGCCTGCCGACGAAGCAAAAAAAAAATAAGCTGAGTCCGATTGCCGAAAAATTCCGTCGGGCGAACTTAGCATTTAAGGAAGCGCGCAAGAGCGACAGCCTGCGTTTTTCCTCCGCCCGCGAAACTCTCGACGCGCTTTCCGAAAAACGCCGCAATGCCCCCGCGCGGGAAGCGTTCTCCGACGAGGCGCCGCTCCCGCAGTATGATCCTTCCGAAGAAGCCGGATTCGATGCCGCAACGGGAGCTTACGATGCGGAATCCGACGATTCCGCTGCGCCCACCCTGTCTTTCGACAAAGCGTTTGCCGCCCTCCCGGCCGACCTCGTCCGTTTTGTCCGCGAGCGCTTTCATGCGGAATTTTCCCGCATTCGTGCCCCGCGCAATGTTTTTTCCTATCGCGGTTTCGGTGAAGAAAATCCCGAAAGCGATGTTGCGCCGGAAGAAGATTCCGACGACGCCTAACCTCCTAACGCCTGCCTCATGATGAAAAATTTCGGTTCCCCGCTCAAAATCGGCGTCATCTCCGACACCCACGGCCTTTTGCGTCCGGCCGTTTTTGATGTTTTTAAAGATGTGGACCACATCCTCCACGCCGGGGACATTTGCTCCGATGCCATTTTGCGGGAACTCAAAACGATTGCGCCGGTTGCCGCCGTCAAAGGGAATTCCGATTACACGCCGGGATGTCGCAATTTGCCGCTTTTCGACGTTGTGAAAATCGGGCCAGCCGAGATTTTCCTGCATCACGGGCATTTGGAGGATTTCGATTTCATGCCTTCGGGGACGAACATCGTTGTCTCGGGGCATACGCATCTGCCGCGGGTGGAGCTTTTCGGCGGCATTCTGCGCGTTAATCCGGGGAGTGCCGGACCGCGGCGCCCGAGTTCGCCCGTGAGCGTTGCGGTTATCACGATTTACAATCGGGCTCGCTCGGCGGCGATTATCGAGTTGCCGATAGACTGATTACAAGGCTTGCCGTCTCCGGGAGAAAAAGCTATCTTCCCGAGCATGACTCTTTCTCGCTTATTCCCTTGGGTTTTTGCCGCCTCCGTGTTTTCCGGATGTGTTGCGGTTGAACAGGAAGGCCCGGTAGAAAATGTTGCTCCCCTTGCGGATGTTGTCGTGACGCCGCTTCCGCCGTTGGTCGTTGAAGGAACGAATCCGGCACAAGGGGTTGCGGGGGCGTTTATTTCCTGCGACGGAACCAATATTTACGTCGGCGGCGGAGCCCTTTTCCCGGAAAAAGGTCCGGCGGATGGCGGGAAGAAGCGTTTTTACGACACGATTTGGCAGTTGAATCTGCCGGAGACTTCCGCCGGATGGCGTCCGATTTGGCGTCTGCCCGAACCGGTTGCTTACGGCGTCAGCGCCGGAGATACTTGGATCGGCGGCGAAAATGAAGACGGCAAGTCCGACTGGCAGGGCACGTATTTCCGTTATCACGATGAAGTGATGAAACTTTCGACCTTTCCTGTAAAGATCGATAATGCGGCGGGAAATTTCTGCTTTATCGGCGGCGGAAACGTGGACGGAGCGCCTGCGAACAAGGCTTTCCGCATTGCTCCGCACAAGACGGAAGCACTTCCGGATTTTCCGGGAACGCCGCGCATTCAGCCGGTCGCCGGAGTTGTAAAAACCCCGCGCGGAACGGCTTATGTCCTCGTCGGCGGATTTTACTTTGATAAAGCGAAGAATCAGGCGACGGTTGATCGTGCCGGCGTGATTTATTATTTGCAGGAAAAGAAATGGGAGATGTTCCCGCCGCTTCCGGAAGGTGTGTCCGAAGCCGGTTTGGTCGGTTCCTGCGCGGTTGATGACGGACGGGGCGGGATGCTGATTTTCGGCGGCGTAAATGCCAAGATTTTCAAAGAGGCCCTCGAAAACCCTGCGCCGGACTACCTGTGCCACGACCCCGCGTGGTATAAATTCAATGCCGACATCCTACGCCTCTCCTTCGGCAAGGACGGCAACGCGAAATGGGAAAAGCTCGCTACGGTGCCTGAGACGGCCCGCGCCGGAGCCTCGGTGGTCAAGCA
>JAZRTJ010000031.1:0-38583 GCA_045651925.1 Candidatus Spyradenecus sp.
ATAGCCGAAACCCGCGGACAGGCCTCCGGCCCCATGCGCCGCTAAGTGACTTCGACTGCTCTCCGACCTGCCTGCGGCGCAATGGAACAGGCAGAAAAAAGATTAAAGAAGCCGCAGGCGCTTGCTCGCCTTCACTTATCCGTTATCAGCTATCCGTTAGCACTTTCTCGGTAAGCATTCGGAATTCGAGATTCGCTATTCGCAATTGCGGCATTACGCTCTGGCGCTTTCCCCGCGTTTGGCGGAGGTTTTGACGAGGTAGTATTGGGCAAAAACCTGAATTGAGAACGAAAGCGCAAGCAGGATTAAGCCGAGCGCAAAGAGCACGCTTTGCTGGAGTCCCTGGGCTTCGGCGAAATTGTTGGCGAGCGTTGCCGCAATGGTCGTTCCCGCGTCAAAAATTCCCGTGGGGACTTCCGTTAGGTTGCCGATGACGAACAGTACGGCCATCGTTTCGCCGAGGGCACGCCCGAGCCCGATAAAAACACCGCCGAGCAGACCGCGAAAGCCGTATTTCATGACGATGTCTTTGGCGGTTTCCCAGCGCGTGCAGCCGACTCCGAAGGCGGATTCCCGCAGCATCGGCGGCGTCATTTTAAATACGTCGCGCATGATGGCGCAGATGTAGGGCAGAATCATCAGGGCGAGAATGAGTCCTGCCGTCAGAAAGCCGTAGCCGCTGGGGTCGCTTCCGAGGAGGCCGCCGACGATCGGCACTTGGTCCAGGCCCAGGGTTTCGATGAAAAAGGGTTTTACGTAGTCCTGCATCAGCGGTACGAGGACGAAAAAGCCCCACATCCCGTAGATGATGCTCGGGATTGCGGCGAGCAGGTCGATTGCCTGAGAAAGGACCTTGCCGATTGCGGGCGGGGCTTCCGAGAGGTAGAGGGCGGCGGTGAAGGCCGGCGGGAGCGCAACGATCAGGGCGATGGCCGTGGTGATCAGCGTTCCCGCGAGTGCCGGAAGGGCGCCGTAGCGGTTTGTCGTCGGGTCCCATTCGCTCGACCACAGGAAGCCGATGCCGAATTCCTTCCATGCGTCGGCGGAGCTGGTGAAAAGGCAGGCGAAGAGTGCAAGCATGAGGGCGCCGATAATGCCCGCGCTGCAGAGCGTTCCGACTTTGAAAAGCTTGTCCGTTTTAAACATGTCCGTGAGATTTTACTTGGGCGCGTTTATTTAGTATTCGGGGAATGTTAGAAATCGGTTAAGAGCGGTCGGGCGGGAGGGATTTTTTTTGCCAAACGGGCTCCCTTGTTCTAAGCTTCCAAAAAATATTTTTGGACCTATGAATACACGTGTTTTTGGGATGGGAATGGTTGTTTTTCTCGCGTTTTTCTCGGCGGGGGTATTTGCCTCTGCGCAGGAAGAACGCTTGGAGCTGGTCGCGGCGGGAAGCGTTTCCGAAGCGGAAAACGTTATCACGCAACGTTATCCGGGGCGCGTTGTTTCGCCCTCGATTATCGCCGTCACGTCCCGCGTCTCCGGCGATTTGCTGGAAGTCGCGTTCAAGGAAGGGGATTTTGTCCGGAAAGGCCAGGCGCTTTATCGCTTGGATGATGTCCGCTATGTCGCCGCCGTGAAAAGCGCGGAAGCTAAAATCGCGGAGTTGAAGGCGCGCATCGCTTATTCGAAGGCGAATTTCGAACGCACCCAATTGCTGTTTGATAAAGAAGTCTCGACGCAGGACGAACTCGAAAGCGCCCGCAGCGAGTACGACGCCTACAAAGCCATGCTCATGGCGGCGGAAGCGGATTTGACCGTCGCTCGCGACGATTTGAAAAACACACTCATCCTGGCTCCCTCGGACGGACGCATCGGCGTGAATGCGGCGCCGCTCGGAACTTACGTGACGCCGAATTCGGGGACGCTTACGACAATTGTCCAGCAGGACCCGGTCCGCGTCCGTTTTTCGCTGAGCAATCGTGATTTTCTGCAAATTTTCGGCTCGGAGAAACGGCTACGGGAGCAGGCGCGCATTACCTTGGTGCTTGCCGACGGGCGGACGTATGATCAGGCCGGAGCCATCGATTTTATCGACAATACGGCGAACGAACGCACCGACGCGATTCAGGTTTACGCCCGCTTCGCCAACCCGAATCAGCGCCTGCTTCCGGGGAGCACGGTTTCCGTCGCGCTCGGCCGAAGCACGGGGACATTGATGCCGGCAGTCGTGCCCTCTGCCGTCATGCACGATGCGGAAGGTGCCTACGTTTATGTTTTGAACGCCGAAAACATGGTGGAGCGCCGCAACGTCGTACTCGCGCAATCGACTAAGAACTTGCAGTTCGTTAAATCCGGTCTGAAGGCGGGAGAGCGCATCATTGCCGACGGCACACATAAAGCCATTCCGGGGCGGAAGGTCAAAACTGCCGAGCCCCGCTAAGCGGCGCCCGCCTTGCTCTCTGTCCGGTCCAACTCTTTCTCAGCTTAAAAGATGTTTTCCCGAATTTTTATTGAGCGGCCCCGTTTCGCCGCCGTAATCAGTTTGGTCATTTTCCTCGCGGGGGCGCTCTGCCTGTTGCGCTTGCCCGTCGAAGAATACCCCGACATCGCCCCGCCGAGCATCCGCGTTTCCGCCAGCTACACCGGCGCCAGCGCCGAGACTGTCCGAGACGTGATTGCGACGCCGCTCGACGCCGAAATCAACGGTCTCGAAGACATGCTCTATTTCTCGTCGACCTGCAGCAACGACGGCCAATACTCCTGCGGGATTTCTTTTAAGACCGGCGTGAATGACGACATCGCCATGGTTAACGTCCAAAACGCCATCAAGCGCGCCGAACGGAAACTGCCCTCCGAAGTCCAGCGCACCGGCGTGCAGGTGCGTAAGCGCGGCAATGACATCCTTGCGATGTATTCGTTCACGACGGACGGGACCTCGATGAGCACGCAGGAGCTGAGTAATTATATTTCGACGACGGTTTGCGATGCGATTTCCCGCGTGGACGGCGTGTCTTCCGCCGACGTGATGGGCGGCGACGTCTATTCGATGCGTATTTGGCTCGATCCCGTGCGTCTGGCCGGTTTGGAACTTTCGACGAGCGATATTGCTTCGGCGGTCGAATCGCAAAATATCCAGGCCGCCGCGGGGACGCTCGGCTCGGAGCAGGGGAATGATTTTCTTCAGTTTAAACTCAATGTCCAGGGCCGCCTTAAAAGCGCGGAGGAGTTCGGCGATATCATCGTGCGGACGAGCGACGACGGAAGTGTTCTGCGTCTGAAAGACGTGGCGCGCGTCGAACTCGGCTCGAAGTCGTACGCAGGACGCGGGAGCTTCAACGGCGAGGAATCCGTCGGCTTGGGGATTTACCGCAACAGCGATTCCAATGCTCTGGCGACGGTTAAGCGCGTCAACGCCTTGCTTGACGACATGGCGAAGCGCTTTCCCGACGGCGTTACTTATGCCGTTTCCTACGACCCGACCAAGTTCATTATCGTTTCGATTAAGGAAATCGTAGAAACGATTATCGTCGCGCTTTTGCTCGTCGTGCTCGTCACCTACGCCTTCCTGCAGGATTGGCGGGCGACGCTCGTGCCGGCAATCGCCATTCCCGTCGCGCTCGTGGGGACGTTTACGTTCATGTACCTGATGGACTACAGCGTGAACGTGCTGACCATGTTCGGTCTGATTCTCGTCATCGGATCGCTCGTGGACGACGCCATCGTTGTCGTCGAAAACTGTCAGTCGCTGATGTCCCGCGAAGGCCTCGGCGCCAAAGAAGCTGCGATCAAAAGTATGTCGCAGATTACGGGGGCGATTGTCGCGACCACCCTCGTTACGATTGCCTGCTACGTCCCGCTCGCGTTTTACGGCGGGATGGTCGGACGCATCTACATGCAGTTCTCGGTGACGATGTGTATTGCGCTCGTGCTTTCGACGGTCGTGGCGCTTACGCTCAGCCCGGCGCTTTGTGCGCTTATTTTGCGCCGTCCGGAGAAAAGCACCTCGCGTATTTTCGTCGGCTTTAACAAATTTCTCACGGGAACGAAGGAGATTTACATTCGCGTCGTGATGCGCCTTGTGCGGCGTGCGTCGCTGACGGTCGGTTTTATGGCGCTGTTCTTTGTTGCCATCTGGTTCATTGCCGGAAAAATCCCCGGTTCGTTCCTGCCGGAAGAGGACAAAGGCTCCGTGCGCATGAATATCGAATTGGCGCCGGGGGCAACGATTGCGCGTACCGAAGCGACGCTCGAAAAAGTGCGCGAACGCATCCGCCAAGTCCCCGGGGTGCACGCGGTGATGACGATTCCCGGACGCAGCCAGATGAGCGGCAACGGCGAAAACGTCGCGATGGGCTTTGTGCGCCTTGAAGACTGGGATAAGCGCCAAACGCCGGAGACGCAACTCAACGCCATCGTCGCCGAACTCCAACGCGTTACGGCCGACATCCCCGAAGCGCGCATTCTCTTCTTTACGCCGCCCGCAATCATGGGCTTGGGCAGCGTCGGCGGGGTGTCCACGGTGCTTTGCGGCGAAGGGGACGTTTCTCCCGCCGAACTTTCTTCCGTGGTCAAAACCCTCGTCGCCGATCTGAATACGCTCCCGCAGGTGCGCCGCGCCAGCTCCTCCTACAACGCGGACACGGCGCAGCTCTTCCTCGACATCGACCGCGAAAAAGCCGAATCGCTCGGCGTGCCCGTAAGCTCGATTTTCTCGACGCTGCAGAGCTTCCTCGCTTCGCTTTACATCAACGACTTTAATTACGCGGGAGACTCCTTCTACGTCAAAATGCAGGCGGACCGGGCCTTCCGTGTGACGCAGGACGACATCCGCGGCCTGCTCGTGCGCGGGAAGTCCGGCGACATGGTGCCGCTGGCGGCCTTGGCGACGCTACGCTACACCGTAGGGCCGACGGAAATTCAGCGCTTTAACAAAATGACCTCGGCGGATATTTCCGTTCAGGTTGCGGACGGCTACACCTCCGGTGAGGTGATGCGCCTGCTCGAAAACATGAAACTCCCGCAAGGCTACCACTTTGAATGGAAAGGCCAGAGCTATCAGGAACGCCAAAACGAAGGGCAAATTGTCCTCATCATGGCGTTGGCGATGCTTTTCGCCTACCTCTTCCTCGTGGCGCAGTACGAAAGCTGGACGATTCCTGCTCCCGTTATGCTCACGGTCGCTATTCCGACGCTCGGCGCCCTGATCGGCTTGATGGCCTTCGGTCTGCCGATGAGTATTTACGCGCAACTCGGCCTCGTCATGCTCATCGGGCTTTCGGCGAAAAACGCGATTCTGATGATCGAGTTTTCGAAGCAGTCGCGCGAAGCCGGTTATTCGATTAAGGAAGCCGCCATGCTCGGCGCATCCCTGCGTTTCCGCGCGGTACTGATGACGGCCTGGTCCTTCCTCTTCGGCGTTTTCCCGCTCGTCATTGCAACGGGCGCGGGAGCCGGCTCCCGCCGCGCAATCGGCGTGACGACCTTTGCCGGCATGCTCTTCGCAACGCTCGTCGGCATTATGTTCGCCCCGGCACTCTACGCCCTTTTCCAACGGATGCGTGAATTCTTCCGGAAACCGACCAATCTGCCGGACGCCCCGAGTGCGGAAGCCCGCGCCGCCATTTCCGCCGAAATCGCATCCCAAAACGAGGAGGAAAAATAAATGTACACGTTCTCTTTGAAAAACAATCTTTGCCTTGTGCTGGCCGTGGCGGGCCTCCTTGCCGGAACCGCCTGTTCGACGGTCAACGAGGCGCGGGAAGCCCAAAAATCCGACAATCGCCTGCGCGGGGAACGCACCGTTTCCTTCGCCGAATACGGATTCCCGGCGGGAATCGCGCTTTCTCTCAGCGACTTTGAAGCGATTGCCTTGGACGCCAATCCGAAAGTGTTTCAGGCGCGCCAGGCCATCATTGCCGCCGAACTCGCCGTCGCAGACATCCGCTCGGATTATCAGCCGAAAGTGGATGCCGCCGCGACCTATTCCCGCGGAACTCACAACACCTCCAAGCACGGACAGAGCTTTCACAATGCGGGGAGAACCCAGCTCGGGCTTTCGCTCGAACTGTTGCTTTGGGACTTCGGCAAGACCGACGCCCGCTTCCAAAAAGCCCTCTCGGAGTTGCTCGCAGCCGAAAAGGCCCTGCTTTCGGCGGAAAATATCGTCCGCTACAATGTCCGCAAGGCGTATTTCGAACTTCGCCGCAGCGTCGAACTCAACATCGTTGCCGAGCAATCCGTCGAGCAGTACAAAAAGCACCTCGAGCAGATGCTCGCAAAGCGGGAAGCCAACAAGGGAACGAAATACGATTGCACGAAGGCGGAAGTGGACTACAACAACGCCGTCCTCGAAAGCATCAACACGCAAAACCGCATCCGCACGGCCCGTGCACAGTTGAACCTGGCGCTCGGCTTGGCGGAGTCGCCGAATTACGAAGTCGGCGGGAATGTCATGGGCACCTTTGTCGCCGATGTCGATGCGCTGATGGCCGTGGCGCGGGAACGCGAGCCGGGCCTTGCCGAGCTGATCGCCCGCGAAAAAGCCGCTTCCGCGTATGTGGACAAAACCATTGCCGATTTGTATCCCACGCTCGGGCTGAATTTCTCCGCGTCGCTCGAAGGCGACAATCTGGATATGCCCAAGGTCTGGAATCTCATCGGCGCGGCGAATCTCACGCAAAATGTTTTTAACGGCGGGAAAAACCGTCGTGCTATCGAAAATGCCGTGGCGCAACTGCGTATCGCCCGTAGCCGTGTTTCCGCCTATGAACAGGACCTCTACGCGAAAATTTGCACGGCGGCGCTCAATTTGACGCGTGCTCAGAAACAGCACGAGGTCGCACAGCTCTCAGAGCGGGCGGCGAAGGAAAATTTTGATATCGTGACGGAGCAATTCCGCGTCGGAAAGGCTTCGGCTCTCGACCGTACGGACGCTCAGGTCTCGCTCACCGAAGCCCGCGCCGCCGCCGTTACTGCCGAATATGACCACCGCGAAGCCATCGCCGCCATCGCCTACCTCATCGCGATGGATCCGGAAAGCTAATTCCCGGAAATCGCGTATCGCCAATAAAAATCGGAGTTCCCCGCATCACAAGGGAACTCCGATTTTTTTGTCGGGTTAATCGCTTAGGCGCCGCGCCCGATGGAGCTGTATTCGACTCCGGCGGCAATCATCGCCTCGACCGGGAAGCAATTGCGGCCGTCAAAAACCACCGGCGTTTTCATCAGCGCGCGGAAGCCCGCCGGCGGGAAATTTTTGACGTCCTGCCATTCCGTGAAAATAAAGCAGACGTCAGCGTCTTTCAGCGCCTCTTCAATTTTGTCGCAGTACGTGATGCCTTCGGGGACGGCCTTGCGGAAATTGGCCGTGCCGACCGGATCCCAAGCAAAAACGTCCGCACCGTCGTCCAAGAGGATCGGGATGTTCGTCAGCGCCGGACCGTCGCGCAAATCGTCCGTCCCCGGCTTAAACGTCAGGCCGAGCACGGCGACTTTTTTCCCTTCGAAACTTTCAAAATACTTACGGGACTTTTTGAGTAGCTTCAGTTTTTGGTTTTCGTTGACGTCGATCGCTGCCTTGACCGTTTTGAGCTCGCAGTCATGGAAATTCGCCAGCCAGTGCAGGGCTTTCGTGTCTTTCGGGAAACAACTTCCGCCGTAGCCGATGCCGGCGTTGAGGAAGCGGTTGCCGATACGCGCGTCGTAGCTCATGCCGCTGGCGACGTCGTCGATGTTGGCACCGACGATTTCGCAGATATTGGCGATTTCGTTGATGTAGGAAATTTTCAGCGCGAGGAAGTCGTTTGACGCATATTTGACCATTTCCGCGCTACGGCGATTCATGACGAGCACGGGCGCGTTAAATCCCGCGTACATTTCGCGGATTTTGTTGGCCGCCGCCGGATTTTCCGCCCCGATAACGATGCGGTTCGGGTGAAGCGTGTCGCGGACCGCCGTGCCTTGGGCAAGGAATTCCGGATTCGAAACAACGTCGATTTTGACGTTGTTTTTGATGCGTTGGCGCAGGCGTATTTCCGCCTTGTCGTTCGTGCCGATCGGAACTGTCGATTTGATGATGACGACGCAGTCGCGCTCGGCCGTTTCCGCGATTTCGTCAATTACGGCGTAAAGATAGCTCAGATTCGCGGAACCGTCTTTCTTTTCCGGCGTACCGACGCCGATAATGATGACTTCCGCGTCGCGATAGGCCGCCGCACAGTCTGTCGTAAACGTCAGTCGCTCGCGGTTCTTTGCCAACAGCTCTTCTAGGCCGTCTTCGTAAATCGGCGATTTGCCCGCATTGAGCGTCGCGATTTTGTCTGCAACGACATCGACACACGTCACCTCATGCCCGTATTCGGCGAGACAAACGCCCGTCACCAGTCCGACATAACCTGTTCCCGCAACCGTAATCTTCATAGCAACATCCATTCTAACGCACCGATTAAAAGAAAAAAAGGATTTAAAACGCTTTCTCGGACTAATTTCTGCGGGAGCGCGATTAGGCAAGCGATACAAACCGGAAAACCCTAGCGATTACAACAACACATTCCGTTCCGGCAAAAAATCAAAAAGTTATAGTAGGTTTTAGCCACTTTTAGCAAAAATCTGGTAAAACCTACTAAAACTTGCTAAAAGTACCTAAAACCTGCTAAAACTTGCTAAAACTTTTTAATCGCTTATGGATCCTATACGTAATCCTTTCTCTCCGGGAGCCGGAACTCCTCCGCCAATGCTCGTCGGACGCGAAGAAATTCTTGAACAGGGGAAAATTTTGTTTGGGCGCATTTTGACCGGACGCTCAGAGAAAAGTATGATGCTGACCGGACTGCGCGGCGTCGGGAAAACCGTTTTATTAGGCTATCTCGAGCGCATGGCAAAAACGACCGGCTTTTTGACAATCTTCCGCGAAGCCGGTGAAAATAGCCGAGTCGGAGAATTTTTAGCACAAGGGCTCAGAAAAATCCTCTTGGAATTGAGCATTGTCGAATCAGCAAAATCCGGAGTGCGTAAGGCTTTGATTGCCCTCCGAAATTTTGTCGGAACTCTTAAATTGAATGTAGGGGAATTCGGAATAAGCGCAGAACCGCTTTTGGGGTACGCAGATAGCGGAAACCTCGAAACGGATTTAACGGAACTTCTCGTTTTAGTCGGAGAAGCCGCACAAGAACAGAAAAAAGCCGTAGCTATTTTTATCGATGAAATTCAATACTTCGAGAAAGAGGAATTCGGTGCGTTAATCATGGCATTCCACAGAATCCAGCAAAGGAATTTACCAATGGTATTAATTGGGGCCGGGTTGCCGATTTTACCGGCTCTCGCCGGAGAATTAAAATCGTATGCGGAACGACTTTTTTCGTTCCCGAACATAGGAACATTAACAAAAGAGGACGCCGTTAAAGCATTGATTGTTCCGATCCGCCAAGAATCCGAAGACATCGAACCGGATGCCGCAGAGTTTATTTTCAACGAGACAAGCGGCTACCCCTATTTTATTCAAGAATGGGGTTCACGAGCGTGGATTGTAACACCGGAAGGAAAAACAATTTCTCGGGAAATCGTGAAAAACGCAACCGAAAGTGTAATCAAGCGCTTGGACGAAAGCTTTTTTCGTGTCAGATACGACAGATTCACTCCGGGAGAAAAAGTATTTTTAAGGTACATGGCGGAAATATACCGAGGAGAACCGATAAAAATGGATTCCTTGGCAAAAAAAATGGGTAAAAAACCGGAAACTCTTTCCCAGGTTAAAAGATTGTTGGAAAAGAAAGGCGCTGTTTATGCTCCTCGATACGGAGTCTTCGACTTCACAGTTCCCCTCTTTGATACATTTATGCGCCGAGCAATGCCGGATTTACCGCCAATCAAAAAGTTTTAGTAGGTTTTAGCTACTTTTAGCAAAAATCTGCTAAAACCTACTAAAACTTGCTAAAAGTATCTAAGACCAAATAAAAAAGCTCGGAAAGCTCTTTCGCCCTTCCCTTGCTTTTACCTTAAACAAAACTGCGGGAACGACTGAAATCAAAATCAGTTTGCCGTGCTTACGTCTTAACGCCAATTTTCAATGACTTCTCAGCGTTCCCGCAACACACGGGAACGCCGGCAAGCCTTATTCTCCCGAAGCTCAGTACAATTTATCCGTTGCAACGCACAAAACGTCTTTCCCGCTCAAGAAGGCAATTTCTTTCGCCTGACGCTCCTCGGATTCCACGAAAAGCGTCGTTCTCTCGCGCGCCTTGTAAGCTTCCGCCTTGAACGCGGCATGGCAATTCGCCCGCCGACGCTCTTCCGCTGTCGCCATATTCAACATCACCAACTCGTCATACTGAACGCCGTGTTCCCGCAACCACGTCTCCGTCGGCTCGCGATACTTTTCGAGACGGCTGGTAACAATCGCTCGAATCTTGTAACTCGGGATATACAGCGGCTTTGCGTTTTTTATAAAATTTAGATACTTGGCTCCGTCGTCGTTTTCCTCCGGAGTCGGATCGACGCAAAGAACCCCGTCCATGTCAAAGCACGCTGTTTGAGCGACGGCGTGATTCAGGTAGTTCCACTGCCAAACACGCTTGCCGTCCGCGACTTCCAAGCAGCAGTCAATTTTTTCGAGGCTTTCCGTGCGCCCGTAAACTGCGGCGTAAACAAATTCGTATTTGTCTGCAATTGGTTTTAAGCGTTCCCGCGCAAGATCCATCGCGCGGCCGCTGTAGCAGGAATCGTCTACGATCAAAACCTTACGAGGCTCGATGTCGGCGACCGGACGGCTGCCGTGTGAAATCGATGTGCCGTTTAAAAACTCGTCCAACGAGCAACATTTTTTATTCATGAACAACGCAATTATGTAGGCGGGAATCATGCCGGAGCGGGGAAGCCCGACCACCAAATCCGCATCGGCGGGAATCTTGTGCAACTGCTTGCGGATACAGTGCGCCAAGTCTCCGAAAGTCCTGAATTCCAGCGAGTTCGGTTGACACTTCCCGACACGGGTGTAGCCCTCGATCGCAGCCGTTTCCAAGGCTTTTTGACGCTTTAAAACAGCGGCGATTTCATTGCCCAAGGTGTTTGCACTGTCCATCAACGAATCCGTCAGCGCTTTTTGAGCAAGCTCCCGTTCGCGAATGAATCCGCGCTCCAGTGACGCGTGTTGGTTTTTCAGCTGCACTTGAGCATTTTGAATTTCCGCAAGTTTACGCTCCGTTTGTGCCTGCGCCGCTTTTACCGCCGAAAGGATTTGCTGCGTCTGCCACTCCATGTGGCGGGTCAGACGCTTTTCCGTGTGGGCAATCTTCGAACGCGATGCGGGGACAAGTGCGTTAAACAAACGCCGCAACGGATTGCGTTCCCGCTTCTTCCGCTTGCGGATCCGCCACTCTTCCGGCGATAACGCACGAACATCCACGCCGTCTTTCGGCACCAAATTCAAATGCTGCGCACGAAACGCCCGGCGCTTCGATTTCGAGAAGATAAACAACGCTGCCGCACGCACCGCAAATCGTTTCAACGCCGAATCCCGCCGCAATTCCGGATTCGCATTGATATCAATTCCGTTCCTCGGCGTTAAATCCATGTGCTCTTCCCGCCAACGCTTCCGCGCCGCCTTATTCCAAATAAACAGCGCCCCGAGACGCACCAAAAGCCGCGGAAGCTTCTTCGAGGACTTCGAAGTAGAAAGGCCCACAGATGAACACGGATTTTCACGTTCAGGCTGTGGTTTTTCTTGAGTGTTATTCGTATTCGCAGGCTTCGGAGCATAGATTCGTTCCAATTTGGGAAGAATCTGCGGATACGCCGCCAAAACACGCCGAAGTGCCTTATCGTTTTCGCCATGGGCATTCACGGTTTTCCACAGTCCGACTTCTTGAGTTCCTTCCGGATGCTTTAGGCGAAAAACAGTCGGCGTAACACAAATTTTTGTTCCCGCAAGAACCGCCATTGCCCAAAACCAAATATCGTCTCCGTGAGGGCAGAGTTTTTGGAATTTTTCAACATCGGAGATATCTTCATGCAGGCAATTAGGCGGATACAGGCAACCGCCTACGCCCGTTAGGAAATTATTAAACGAGTCGTACTCCGGTTTAATCTCCTTCCTCCATGTAGCATAATGCGCAAGTTCTTGTTCCGAAACAAACGAGATTTCGTGTGCCCTGTGCGTATGAATGCAATCGGGAGATTTAAGATAAGAGAAAACCAATTCTTCCAACCATGTAGGCTCAAGAATCAAGTCGTCGTCAACCGTGACAATCGCATCGTTGGGGAATGCTTTTAGGGCAGGAATTAGCTTTTTAAAGGATTTTAAATCTTCGCACCAACGAATTTCCAAGCCGCGCTCCCGCAAAGCAAGAAGGGCTTCCGGCAGATCTTGCTCTTTTTTCGGGAATTGAGAATTCGCAAGCCATAATACAATGCGGTCTGCCTTCCACGTTTGTGCAAGCAAACTTTCGATTGTCAGGGAAACCGTATTGATGCGTGCAGGAAAAGAAGTGAGAGAGACAATGATTTTTTTGCGTCCACGAGTAAAATGAGATAGCAATCTTGCATCTACAGGAGAAAGTTGGGCACTAAAAATTCTTAAAGAATCTTTATTTTCTAGAGAGGGTAAAAGGTTGATTACATCCAGCATTTTCTTTCGAAAAAGATGACCGGAAGTATTCCCGTTGAAGCAGTACTTAAGCCTCCATTTTGCAATATTCCACAATCTCCAAACAAGGATGTCGCCTTGTCTATCTGTCAACCCTCGACTATCCCAAAAATCTCGAAGGTTGCGGCATCCTGCAAGAAATTCGTCCCATGTTTTTTGAGGGGATTTTTCTGTTTCAACAGAACCAGCGCGTCCAAAACAATAGTGGTAAAGCTTATCATTGATTCGTTTGTAGGTTTTAACGAAAGGCATTACTTTCCATTGAAAAATCGCATCTTCGCCCTTTCGCAAATGCCCATCAAACGATAAGTCAAAGGTTTCTAAAAACTCCCTATTATAAATTTTATTCCATAAAACGGCATGAAACCTTTGCTCGACAAACAGTTTTCTTGAGGGAGAGTTCATTTGCCATTTTTTAAATTCAAAAGAATTTCTCTGCGCTTGGACGCTATTTGCATCAAATCCTCCTTCATCTTCCACAGAGGCAGAACACTCAACAACATCAGCGTGTATTTTTTGAGCCTCGTTAAAGAGCTTTTCATACATTTTGGGGTCAATATAATCATCGGCATCTACAAAACCAATGTAGCGCCCCTTTGAGATTCGCATTCCAAGGTTTCTGGCCGAAGCTTGTCCCTTATTTTCTTGGCGGATAATTTTTACTCGTTTGTCGGAATTTGCATGGTTTTTTAGGATTGTAGGTGAAGAGTCTGTAGAGCCATCATCAACGCAGATAATCTCAATTTCTTTCAATGACTGTCTTTTAACCGATTCGAGGCATCGGTCTAAGTATTTTTCAACATTGTAGACAGGGATAATAACTGAAATTTTTATCTCTACTTCTTGTGTTTTGGGCTCAGAAGAAAAATCACGAACGGCGCTTATTTGGTTTGTCGCGTTGGTCGGCTTCGATTCATTTGCAAAAAATGTTTTTTCTATCTCTATGCGAAGCTCATACGGGAGGTCGGGAAACTCAGAGTAAACCGTGCTTAGAAAGTGAATCGACGGATTTTGTTTTAATTCGTAAGAAACACTTCCTGCAAGGGCTTTAAAGAAGCTTCTTTCAAATTTTCGTAGAAGCTTTTTTTTGTTCATACGGGATGCTAAATCTTTCCACGCGATAATATTCGTTTCCAGGAATTTTCCTCGGGTTGCAGAAATCGCACCTTTTATTGCTCTTCGATATGAAAGAAGTGTTTCGGGGAGAATGGCAATTCGTTTTGCCGTATAAAGAGCAAAAGAAACAAACGCCACGTCGTTTGAGCTACGAGTTTCTGAAAACGTGTTTTCAATGGACTCTACAAATTCTCGTTTAAATAACTTATTCCAAGGAGTGAAAGAAAAACGCTCTGCAGGAAGATCAACAAGCTCCGGGTCTGCAGAAAAAAATGCCTTCTCTCTTAGAGCTGTTTTGGGAGCTCCAACTTTCCAGATCCAATTTTTTTCTGGAGTCTCCTCAAAGAAATTCCAAAAATCACAAACCACGATTTCTGCATCAACATCTTCCGCTCGACGAACCATTTTCTCGAACATTGTTGGCTCAAAAAAGTCGTCTGAATCCAAGAATGAAAGATATTTTCCGCGAGCAATTTTCATCCCGTTGTTTCGAGCGACCCCTGCGAATTGGTTCTGCTGGCGGAGGATTTTGATTCGGGAATCCTTATTCGCGTATTCTTCTAAAATTTGCAGAGTAGAATCCGTTGAACCGTCATCGACGCAGATGATTTCAATTTCTTTGAGCGTCTGATTGATGACGGAATCGAGGCATTCTCGTAAGTATTTTTCAACATTGTAGCAGGGAATGATGACGGAGACTTTGGGAAGTGCTTCAGAGTTCATCTGTCTTAAAGAGAATTCTTCCGATAAAATTTCTTGCCACGCGGGGGCGTTTCCGAGCCAAAAATTGGGATTGGTTTTGGGGTCGTCTCCGTCTTTATGCGAGTCGTTAAGGCGAATTTCGCATACGGAATAAGAATCGGTTTCGGCTATAACGCGTCGCGAACGTTGATTGCCGGAAAGCGATTTGTCGTCAAAAAGGTTGAGGACATAAAATTGTTGTTGAGGGAAGGCGGCAGAAAATTTCCGGGTGAACGCAAGAATCGTTTCTTCTTTTTCATTGCGATTCATGAGAATTCCGATTCTGCCTGCCTTGAGAATTTTTTCTTTTAATCTCTGTCCGCGCCGAAGCATTTTTTCGTGGAATGTGGGAAGTTCTTCTTCAAGGCTATTGGCCCATGAAAAACCGTGCATCGATACCATTCCCGTTGCTTTGTCGATAACATAGCGGTTGTTCTTTCCTTTGCCTCGCGCCGGATCTTCTTCCGGACAAGAAAAGAATCCCTCAAATCCGTTTATTATCAAATCTGCCGCTAAATCTAACGTATAGCGCATCATCCAGTCTAAGGGGGACGAGAACGTCCTTAGTCCGGCAGTTTTCAATTGTCGCGCCGGGCGGCAAGCATTTCCAAGCGGGAGGATGAAATCGAGCTCTTCCGCCCATTTGTTGCTAATACAATTGGGCCGGGAGAGCAGGCTGGAAGGTAGGTCTTTTTTCGGCATTGCAGGCTTTGAATGAGAAATTCGAGGTGTTTTCTCGGGTGGCGGGGGTGGAGTTTTTGATGCCGCCTACCTAAGAAACAGTCTTGGGCGGAGACTAAAATTTGCCGTTTGAATAGGCAATGATTAAAGACGGCACTGTGGTTTCGGGGGATGCGTGTTACGCGGCGCAATAAGGCGGAAGTTTGTGGTGTAAGAATAAGCTCGCTCGAACCTGCTTATTTTTACATTTGGAGCCAAGGCCTTTATTTATGCGGATTTCGGGTGTAAAAATAGTGTGAAAACAAGCGTTCCCAGATACGAATAGTTCTTATTTTGCAGGTTATTTATATTAAATTTGACGATTTTGTTTAAATAAGCACTATTGAAAGAGTTTATTTTGCGAGATGAGTCAGATTTTTAGTAAGGAGCAGCTTTTAGATCGTTTACGCTTCGATAATCCCTGGTGGATTAGCGGGAAGATTGATTCTTTTTTTGATGCGTTCGGGCGTCGGGCGTACTTGGAGAGCTTTTTCGCGCTTGTGCGGGATATGGATATTCGCCGCGGCGTGATTCTGATGGGGCCCCGTCGCGTCGGGAAGACGGTGATGATTTACCATGCGATAAAGCGCTTGCTTGAATCGGGCGTGGACGCGAGGAAGATCGTTTATGTGTCGGTGGATACGCCTATTTTTAACCGGACGTCGCTGGAGGATTTATTTGCGATGGCCCGCGAAGCGGTGGGTTCAAAAGAGGAGAGCGACGGGTTTTATGTCTTTTTCGATGAGATTCAGTATTTGCGGAATTGGGAAGTTCATTTGAAGTCGCTCATTGATTCTTACCACCGTGCGAAGTTTGTGGCATCGGGTTCCGCGGCTGCTGCGCTAAGGCTTAAGAGCAATGAGAGCGGAGCCGGGCGCTTTAGCGATTTTCACCTGCCGCCTCTTACGTTTTATGAGTACTTGAGCTTGGGCGGAGCGGGGAATTTGCTTTTGCGGAAGGAATTGAGTTGGGGCGATCGCAGCATTGAATATTGGGATACGTTTGATGTCCGCGAGCTCAACCGGCGGTTTTTGGAGTATCTGAATTTCGGAGGCTATCCGGAGATTGCATTTTCCGAAAAGCTTCGTGCGGATTCTTCACGTTTTGTGCGTTCGGATATCATCGACAAGGTACTTCTCCGGGATTTGCCGAGTTTGTACGGAATTACGGATGTGCAGGAGCTGAACCGTTTTTTCTCGGTAATTGCCTATCATTCCGGAAACGAGTTTTCATATGAAAGCCTTTCGCAAAGCTCGGAAGTTCGAAAAGAGACCTTAAAAAGGTACATCGAATACCTTGAGGCGGCCTTTCTGATACGAATTGTAAAGCGGGTGGATAAAAACGCGAAGCACTTTCACCGGACAACGTCGTTTAAGATTTTTCTTACAAATCCCTCGCTGCGGAGTGCGATTTTTCAACCGATTTCGGAGGGGGATCCAATGCTTGGCGCGGCGGTGGAGACGGCTGTATTGGCTCAGCTTTTCCCGCGGGAAGGCGCGTCGCGAATTCACTATGCTAATTGGCGGGTGGGGCGCTCTCTGGGGGAAGTCGATTTAGTTGGCTTGGATCCGGCGACGCAAAAGGTTGCTTGGGCGAGTGAGGTCAAATGGAGTGATCGGTTTGTTGAGGCGCCCGGTGAGCTGAAAGCGCTGATTCATTTTGTAGAGGAAAACACACTGCAAGATGCCATTGTCACAACGATGAGCAAGACGAAGGACGTACGGCTTCAAAACGGATGTGTCTTACACTTTATTCCGGCTTCGGTTTACGCATTGAATCTGAGTAAAAACACGCTTTCCGAAAACGGTTTGAATATGGGTTTGTGAGCGATGTAAAAATAAGCTCGCTCGAACGTGCTTATTTTTACATTTGTCGCTGAGGCCTTTATTTATGCGGATTTCGGGTGTAAAAATAGTGTGAAAGTAAGCGTTTTTAGGCGTAGTGCCTGCTTATTTTTACGGGCTTAGCGGAGCAATTCGCACAATTCGTCGTAAGCGATACGTTCCCATTTGGTGAAGCGGGAGAGGGCGCTTTCCGGCAAGGAGCTGCCGAGCGCGGGAAAATGCTCAAGGAGCTCTGTCTTTACCGCCTCGCGGGAATCCCGGGTTTCGACCCGCTTCAAATACCAAAGCGAGTTGCAAACAAGCATAATAAGAAACGAAAGCTCAAATTCGCCGCCAGTTCGTGCCTTCAAAAAGCGCTCCAATTCCGATTGCGCCGCAATAAAGTCGGTGGGCGATTTTTCGAAGCTTTCTTGGATACTTTTGCCTTTTCCGGTTCGACGGTAAAAAACCAAACGCTTCTTAAGCCACGCGATTTCCCTTGCGACCGCCATTGCCGCAAAAACGAAGTAAATATCGTTGCTGGAACGCGTTTCGGAAAAACGTAATTTGTTTTTTTCGACAAACGAGCGCAGGAAAAGCTTGTTCCACGGCACGCCCCAGCCGACTTGAAAAAGGCGCTCAGCAATCTCATGCGAAAAAAACGTTTTCGCTTTCAAAAAGCCGGGGCGCGGAAGTAGCGAAAAATCCAAAATGCCTTTTGAGGGTTCCCCGTCTTTCAGCGTGTCTGAAAAAACACAGCCGCCCCACATTGTAATTTCTGCCGAGTATTTTTCTGCACGATTGAAGGCTTTTTTAAGCATCGATTTGTCAAATATGTCGTCGGCATCGAGGAAACAAAGATACTTCCCGCGAGCGATTTCCATGCCGTGATTGCGAGCGACTCCGGCGAATCGGTTTTGTTGGCGCAGAAGTCTGAAACGGGAATCTCTCTGAGCGTACTCGTCTAAAATTTGCGGAGAAGAATCCGTTGAGCCGTCATCGACACAAATAATTTCAATCTCCTTAAGTGTTTGCCCAACGACGGAATCAAGGCATTCGCGCAGGTATTTTTCTGCGTTGTAAACCGGAATGATGACGGAAATCTTCACTTCACAGCCCTTTTTATTTTCGACAAACGGCGAGGATTTTTTGCGACATTCCCGCTTTCTCGAAATAGCGTTCCCGCCGTTCACCGCGCACGAGGTATTTGAGAATAGAATACTTTATAGCCAAAAAACGAGTGATCCATTTGTCTTTGCAAGAAGCTCCCCCGAGAATCATGCGGGTGCAGGCGCGATCCTGCTCCGTGATGAGATTTGCGATCAACTCTGACCGCTCACGCAGCGGGAAAAGGTCCTCAAACGCCTCGACGAGTTGTTTCCTGCAGGCAAGCACTGTTTCCATCGGGCTGAGTCCGAGCGATTTCAGGAGGTCGTGAACATGAGCAACGACTCCCTCACAAAGCAATCCCTTAGGGAATCCCTGCTCCCGCATTTTTTGCAAAATCATCGAGCCCTGTGTGATGTTATCCGCAAGGTGCTTGCCTTTGGAAGAAATGGTAGAATCCGGATTTAAACGATAGCGGTAAAGCGCTTCGTCGAGAATGCCGACGCGTTGGACTCGGCTGAGGGCGAAGAAGAAAAACGGGCGGTCTTCGAAAAAGATTTTTTCCGGGAAACGCAGTTCGTGCTTTTCGAGAAATGCGCGGGAATAAAATGTCCCGCAACAGGAGCAGGGCATGCGCCAAAAAAGCTCCGGCGAGCAGTCGCGCCAGGAAAAACATTTTCGCGGGAAATCGAGCGGCAGGAATTTTGAAAAATCGTGATAGCTCCAACAGTATTCGCGACCGTTGGGGGCGACGCGTACACAGGAGAACATCAGCATATCCAGCCTGTCGGCGCGGGCCGTTTCGTAGAGTTTTTCGAGAGCTCCGGGAGCAAACGAGTCATCGGAATCCAAAAATGCGATGTATTCACCGCGAGCGAGATCAAGCGCGCGGTTTCGTGCGGCACCTTGGCGGGCATTGGGTTGTGTAATTACACGAAGCCTTGATTCTTTTTCGGCATATTCTCGAAGAATCTTGAGAGATTCGTCCGTCGATCCGTCATCGACACAAATAATCTCGATATCCCGGAGCGATTGCGCCAAAACGCTGTCGAGGCAGGCCGGCAAAAACGATTCCGCGTTATAAACGGGGATGATGACGGAGACGGCTGGTTGGTTTGCGGGAATTTCCATGGTCGAAGCTCGCTCAAGCATAGCTCATCACCGAATCCGCGAGCAAGGAGAATAAGGCATTACGGGGGTAGAGCCTCGCTTCCTTGCGGCGAGATTGAATGATTCATTTCGCTAAAAATTGATTGCTTGTCGGCGGGTCTGAAACTTTACTTGTCTGCTATAGATTGTTGCCGTAAATCCATGAACCTTTCTCCGACTCAATCCGCGCTTGTGCTCAACGCCCTTTCGGGAATCGGGGCTGTCGCTTGCCGCAAACTTTCCGAGCATTTCGGTGGCGAGCTTTCCGCAATTTTTGAGGCTTCGCCTAAGCAGCTTGCCGTAGTCCGGGGGCTTGGCCCTTCACTCGTCGAAAAAATTACCGACTGGGAAGGCGACTTCGATCTCGCACGGGAAGAGGAACGCATGGAACAATTCGGATTCGTCTTTATTCCGTTTTTTGATGAGCGCTATCCGGCTTTGCTTCGGGAAATGCCGGATGCTCCGATCGGGTTTTATCTTTACGGCGATGCGGAGGCTTTGCAGACACGGCGTAGCATTTCGATTGTCGGGACGCGCAAGGCGTCTCCCTACGGAAGCTTGATGGCGCATAAAATTGCACGCGATCTTGCCATGGCTCGTTGGAATGTCGTCAGCGGATTGGCTCGCGGAATTGACACAGCCGCGCACAACGGGGCGATTGACGGGAGAGGCGTGACCGTGGCCGTGCTCGGTTGCGGGCTCGATATTGTTTACCCGCCGGAGAATTTGGAGCTTTACCGGAAAATTGCGTCGAGCGGCGGCGCAGTTGTCAGCGAATTCCGGCTCGGGCGTAAGGCGGATAAGCGTTCGTTCCCGAAGCGCAACCGCATCATTGCCGGGCTTTCGGCGGGCATGCTTGTGGTCGAATCCGACGAACGCGGCGGTTCGATGCTTTCCGCCGGCTTTGCCGCCGATTACGGGCGGACGGTTTTTGCGCTTCCGGGGCGCGTGGACCAGATTTATTCCCGCGGGTGCCATAAGCTGATTCGGGAGGGTGCGACGCTGATTACCGGAGCGGCGGAGATTGTCGAAGAAATGGAGAGCGTGGCATCGCAGCCGAGCCTTGCCCTTGAATTCGGGGAATTGCCGGTGAGCGCGCCTGCGAAGAAGGCGGCTCCCGTGCTTTCCGGAGATTCTGCGAAGGTATTTGCCGCGCTCGAGGGCGGAGACGCGCTTTCGCCGGATTCCATTGCCGAGCGTACGCAAATGCCTGTTGCCGCGGTGCTTTCCACGCTACTTTTGCTCGAACTCGAAGGACACGTTATTCGCAAAACCGACGGCTCTTACGAACGGAAGTAGGGGGCGGCGTTGCTACCAAAGGGGGGGGGATGCAAAAAGCCCCCGCAGCGGCAGGGGCTTTTTGATGGATTATTGGATTCAAAATCCGAATCGCTTTTAATTTCCTCGGCCAAGTTTTTTTCGTGGTTCGGTATCTTTCTCAGTAGGCGAAGGATTTCTTCCTGCAATGCATTTTGACGCATTTCGCCGATGCTTAATTTGAGCCGCGCTTAGAGCGGTTTTTCGCCTCGGGCGAAGAGCGTTTCGAATTTCAGTTTTTTGTCGTCGGCGGGGAAGACCAGCGAGGATGTTTTTTGGAATCCGCTTTCGGCGAGCCAGGTTTCGATATCGCTTTTGGTGAAGCCGAGCCAAGTGTCGTGGTAGCGCTCCCGAGCGATTTCGTAGGGGTGTTTGTTTAAATCGAGAATGATGATTTTTCCGCCCGGCCTAAGGATACGGAAGGCCTCGTCGATGGCATCTTTCGGCCGGCTGGCGTGGTGGAGGGACTGACTGAGCAGGGCGACGTCCACGCTTGCGTTTTTCAGCGGGACGTTTTGGATGTCGCCGAGGATAAATTCCACGTTTTTGACACCGTGCTTTTTCATGAACTCACGGCCTTCATCGAGCGTTGTTTTGGAATTATCGATGCAAAAGATTTTCTTTGCCGAAAGGGCGAGGCGTTGCGAAATGATGCCGCGCCCGGATCCGAGGTCGGCGATGGTCAGGGGCGGGACGAGCGAAAGCAACATTTGAATGATGCCGCCGTCGGAGCGGCCGGGGACGGCAGCATTGCCGTCGCGTTTTGCGATGGCATCGAAGTATTCCTGGGTGGCCGCGGTGCGCTTTTCGATGACGCGGGCGAGGGCGGCTTCGTCGCTCCGGATTTCGGGGTCGCCGGCGATGGATTCAAAGGTGGCGTCGAGCAGCTTTCGTGTATTCGTCGGCAGCGTCCCCGCGAGGGAATAAAACGCCTTTTTCCCTTCACGGCGAAGGGAAACGACCTTCAGCTTCAGCAGTTGCGCCAAGTGGGTCGAAATACGGGATTGACCCATGCCGAGGATGTCCTGGAGTTCGCCGACGGAGAGCTGTTCGCGCTTCAGCAGGTGGAGAATGCGCAGGCGCGTGCGGTCGGAAAAGAGTTTCAGAATGTTCCAGGCGTTGTCGGGCATGGTGCGGGAAATTATTGGGCAAGGAATTCAATGCCGTCGAGGCGCCCCGTGAATGCGTCGCCGTTCGGCGGGCGTTGGAAACGGCTCGGGAAAGCACGCCCGAAGGCTTTGCGGATACATTCGCGAATCTGAGGATTGCTGCTGCCTTCGATTTCGAGGAACCGGATTTCGCCGTTTTTGCCGACGGAGAAACGGGCGTTGACGCTTACCGAATTCGGGATGGAGAGCGGATTTTGGGCGACGACGTCTTCGAAATGGACGACAAACCGGGCGCGTACGGCTTCGACATAGGTCATGCGGGCATCGGCGACGCGCTTGCCGCCGTCGCCGCCGTTTCCGCCCGTGCCGTCGGATCTGCCGAGGACGCTTCCGCCGCCGACTCTTCCGACCTTAACTTCGCCGATTTTGTGGCCTTTTCTTCCGCTGCCGGAGGGTTTGCTGTTGTCGGTGCCGGAATTGTTATAAAGCCCTTTGTTGCGGTTGGATTGAACGAGTTTGCTGATATCGACGGTTCCTCCGGAAGGTTTCGTGCCGGAGCCATTTGGCTTGGCCGGTTGCTTCGGCGGTGTGGCGGGAGATTTGGGTTTCTTTGCCGCCGCTTCCTGCGCCGCTTTTTGGCGGGCGGCTTCGGCGGCAGCCCGTGCCTGCTTCGCCGCTTCTTCGGCGGCGCGTTGGGCGGCAGCCGCCTCTTCCCGGGCCAGGCGTTCATTACTCTCGCGAATGTCTTCGAGGCGGCTTGTATCGTTGGCCGGATCGACGATTTTTCCGTCCTGCGTCCCGCGCGCAACGCCGCGTTCCCGTCCGACGAGCCCGGCATCTTTATTCGGGTCTTCGCCGCCGAGCATCAGCAGAATCGGATCGGCATCGGATGCGCTGACGGCCGTTTCTTCCGTGCCCGCAAACAAAAGCACGCCGAGCGCAATCGCGTGGAGCGCGACGGCGACGCAGAGGCCGGGGGCTGAGAGGGAGTTGCTCATTTCGAGTTCGGCGCGTTGTCCACTTCCGTATCGAAAGCGACTTTGGCGAGACCGTGGCGCTTGGCGAGGTCAAAAAGTGCGATGAGCTGCTGGACCATCAGCGAGCCGTCGGCGCGGACGCGGACGATGGGCTGTTGGTCGGCCGGGAGTTGGCTGATGCGGGAAAATTCGTCCGCGAGCTGTTCCGGCAGGAGTTGTTTTCCGTCGAAGAAATAAAAGCCGTTTTTGTCGAGGGCGACGACGGCGTACTTGGTTTCGGTTTCGATGGGTTTGCCGATGTTGTCGGAGGCGACAGGCAGGTCAATCTGCGTTGTTTGTTCGAGCATCGGCGTGGTGATCATAAAGATAATCAGCAAGCAAAAACACAGGTCCAGCAAGGGCGTGACGTTGATTTCGCTCATCGCCTGGATGCGGTTTTTTCTGTGGAATGTGCGGGAACGGCGTGCCATGGCGAGCCAATTATTCGGCGTTCGAGTAAGGATTGATCAGGCCGTCTTGTGCGGGCGGTTTGGCGATTCGCGCAGCGGGGGCCGCTTGTGCGGCGGAAGTTTCCGGAGCGGGCTCGTTCGCCGGCGCTTCGGAGCCTCGGAGGTTTTCGTAGAGTTCGAGCTCCATTTTATCGAGGAGCATCGAGGCAAAGGCTTCCAATTCCATCGTTCGCTGCTTCGTGCGCGTGAGGATAATGTTGTAGAAAAACACGGCGGGAATGGCGAGCAGGAGGCCGGAAAGCGTCGCAACGAGCGCACCGGAAACCCCCGGGGCGAGGTCGGAGATGGTTGCTTTTTCCGAGAGCTCGCCGAAGGTGACGATAATGCCCCAGACCGTTCCGAGCAGGCCGAGGAAGGGACCGCCCGCGGCAAAGGAACTCAGCAAAACCAGGGATTTTTCGTAGGTGTTCATGATGCGGCTCATTCCGCGCTGAACGGCATTCTCGATGTGTCGCATGCAGATGTCGACATCGCTTTCCGTGCGGATATGCTTGCCGTTTCGGGCGTAGGCCTGGCAGGCTTCGATCGTGAGCATTTCGTAAGGCGAGGCCCCCGGATGGCGTTCCAGACGGAGCTGGGTCAGACGCGCTTTCCCGGCATTCAGACGAGCCTCAAAGCGGGCGTTCCCGTTGAGAAATTTCTTGAGGTCGAGGAGTTTGTTGACGATGGCCGTAACCGACCAGACTGAGAGCACGACGATGATGACGATGACTACTTTGGCGGCACTATCGCATTGTTCCCAATACCAAAGTGCGCCGCGGGAAGGCTCGCCGTTTGCCAAGAAAATCGAAGAAAAAAGTGTCTGCATAAATCGTTTTTTCAAATGATGCACAGAACAAAAACGCGTGCAAGTTTGGACTCCGCTTTGTGAATAAAATGCTCCGCTTGTTCGCTGAGAATCGGCTCCGGACACGGGTTTTCATTGTCGCCCTCCGCGTTTCTTTCCTTGCAACCGGCTTCCGCGGATTTTATCTTTCTACGGCAATGGACAAGTCCGACAAACAACAGGAACCGCTTACGAAAACGCTTTCTCAGAGCGGAATTTTCGACCCGATCCGCCCGCATCTGGAAGCGCTCGACGCATTTTTGGATGAGCAGGTTGACGTGTTTGCGCCCGTGACGCGTCCTTTGGTGCGCTACACGTTCTCGCATCGCGGGAAACGCCTGCGCCCGGCTCTCGTCTTTTTCTCCGGCTGGCGGGAAGACACCGTCAACCCGATGCTCGTGCGTGCCGCCGCTATCGTCGAATTGATCCATCTGGCGACTCTGGTGCACGACGACGTTCTCGATGATGCCCAGATTCGCCACGCCTCGCCGACGCTTTTTGCGAAGTACGGCTCGCACACCGCCGTCTTGCTCGGGGACGCAATTTTGGCGCACGCACTCAATCTCATGGCGGAATTTGATTCCGTGGAGCTCTGCCGTGCCACGGCTACGGCGACGCGCAAGATTTGCGACGGCGAAATTTGGCAGACTTCCGAACGCGGGAACGCCGAACTCTCCATCGACGATTATTTCCGCATCATCCAAATGAAGACGGGGGAACTTTTCGAAGTCTCCGCACTCTTGGGGGCGATGCTCGGCGGCAACGGAGCCGAACGCGGGAAGGCCTGCGCGATTTTCGGCCGTGCGCTCGGCCGTGCCTATCAGATTTTCGACGATCTGGTCGATTTTCTCGGAACGGAAGAATCCATCGGGAAGACGCTCGGAACCGACCTCGCCAGCGGCAAATACACCTTGCCGATTATTCTGTTTTTGAAACGGAAAACGGAAGCGGAACGTGCGGCTCTGGTTGCGGAAATCGCCGCCGGAACGCTTGCCCCCGAGACCTTGGCCGCGCAGATGAATGCCGCCGGCGTGTTCGACGAGTGCCGCGATTATTTTATGAAAGAAGTCGAAACGGCACGCGAAGCCGTGGCGCCCTATGCGGAAGAATTCGGCGCCAAGCAATTGCTCGCGCTCGCCGATTTCGTCGTCAGTCGCGTCGATAAGTTTTTCGCCGCTCGAGGATGATTTTCGACATCACGCCGCGGGAAAAGCGCATTCTGGCGCTTCTTGTTTTTCTGGCGGCGCTTTGTCTTTTAATCGGGCTTTGGGTGCCCGGAATTTAATTGCCGGCGGAAGCGGATAAGCCCGCTTGCCTGCCGGAATATTTATTGTGCGAGGAATTCGCAGACGGCGGGGATAATGCGTTCGCCCGCGTCTTCGAGCAGGTAGTGCCCAGCGTCCTCGCAGTAGAGCGTGCGGGCCTGCGGGAAACGTTGCACCCACTCGTTGTAAAACGTGTCGTCGAAGCAGAAATCGCGGCCGCCCCAGGCGATGAGCATCGGTTTGTCGCGGAGAGATTCCAGCCCGTTTTCGACGGCGCACAGCGTCGCATAGGTCGGGTGGGCGGGATTCAGCGGAATGTCGCGGACAAAGTTGGCGACGGCGACGCGTTCCCGCGGAGAACCGTAGGGGAACAGGAATCCCGCTTTGGCGGCGGCGGAGAGTTTTTTCGTCACCGACATAAACGTCGCCGGCCAGGCAAAAGCGTTGAAGTATTTGACGAGGAAAGGACCGATGCCGGCAGCTTTGCAGAGCGCGATGCGGCGGGGAATATTTTGCGAACGGAAAGCGGCCGTGTTGGTGATGACGAGCTTTTCGATTTGCTCCGGGTGGCGTCCGGCAACGCCGCTGCCGACGGCTCCTCCCCAGTCGTGTACGCAGAGCGAAAATTTCTCGATGCCGAGGTGAGCGAGCAGAGCTTCGACGTGGGCGATACGGTCGGCAAGCGTGAGGTATTTCTGCGGCTTGTCGGAAAGACCCATTCCGATGTGGTCGGGAGCGACGCAACGGAATCCGGCGGCGGAGAGCGCCTTGATCAGATTGCGCCAAAGAAAGGACCATGAAGGATTTCCGTGGAGCAGGACGACGTTGCCGCGCGTTCCCGTCTGCGTGTCGACGAAGTGCATACGTCCGTCAACGGTTTCAAAAAAATGCGGCTCGAAGGGATAGAGCGCGGCGACATCCGGCGGGAGGGTTTTCATCGGCAGCTTTGGGCGTAGGCGTGGATTTTGGCAACGAGGTTGGCGAGCCCGTTGCGGCGGTTCGGGGAAAGGTGTTGGTCGATTCCGACGGAAGCGAGAAAATCGGCGTCGTCGGCGATAATTTCTTCGGGTGCGGCTCCGTCAAAATAATTGCAAATGAGCAGGGCGATCCCCTTGGCGATGACGGCATCGGCATCGACCCGGAAGCGGCAGACTCCGTTTTCGAAAGCGGGGACGAGCCAGAGCTGCGAGGTGCAGCCTTCGACTAAAAATTCTTCGCGGCGCAGGGAATCGGGAAGCGACGGCGCAGACTTCGCGCAGTCGATGATGTATTGAAAGCGGTCTTGCGGGTCGTCGAACGGTTCCAGCTCGGCGATAATTGCGGCGTGTTTTTCCTTGAGTGACATAATACGGAAATTAAAAGAACGAGCTTAGTCCGCTCGT
Organism: Candidatus Spyradenecus sp.; assembly: GCA_045651925.1. Lineage (GTDB taxonomy): Bacteria > Verrucomicrobiota > Verrucomicrobiia > Opitutales > UBA953 > Spyradosoma. The sequence goes on from JAZRTJ010000031.1 coordinate 26,622, forward strand.
TTCGAAAATGCAAAACGTTCCCGCGTTTATCTTGCAAGGCGGTTCCGCTTGAGGCGTCGGAGGCTTTCGTTTCAATTCCGGCGGAAACAAAACGGGCGTTCCCGCTAAGGAACGCCCGCCAACTCTCTCTAACTTAACCTATTCTCATTAACACTCAAAACACTTAAGAAGCGGCGTGTTTTAATTTTTTTGTCTTTCGCTTTTGTCTTCGGGCTGCTGCGGTTTTTGCTACTTCCCGGCGCAAGGAATCAGCTTTCTTTTAACAGGCGGCGCAACGTCCGCTCGTCGATTTCCGGACGCCCGATTTTTTCGGCGACAAAATCGAGGAGTTTTTGTCCCCGTAGCCCTTTCTGTTTCCCTGTGTCATGGGACTTTCGGGCTTTCGTCGCGAGGTTTTTGGCAGCGGCGCGGGCGGAGAGTAGGGCGGTTCCCTGACGTCGAATCCCCTTGGCGCGGTGCAGTTTCGAGATTTTGGCGTGGCTGAAGTCCCGACGGGCATCGTAAGACATGTAGGCGGGAATGAAAATTTGAGTGCCGAACGGCGTCGTGTTCACCGAAGGTTTCATCAGCAGGGGCGAATCGTTCAGCAAGTCCATGCCCCACAGGTAATATTTCCAGCAAAATAAATTGAAGGCGGCTCGGAATCGGGAGGCTTCGGTGTCGAATTGCTCGCCCATGCCGCGGGACCACCCGCGCTCGAGAATCGGCGAGCGGTGTAGGACGGAGCGTGTTCCCAAGCTTTTGTAATCGGGATAAAGCGCCTTGAGTGTCGCCCAGTCGCGGGCAAATTCTTTCGACGAACACAGGGAAAGTTCGAATTCCCGGTATTTGGCGAGCCCGGTTGCCGTCAGAAAAGCTTCGTATTGGCCGGCACGGGCCAGGCGTGCGCTTTCGCAGAGCGTCTCGGTGTCGTGATAGGCGAAGGTATTGAAGCCGCAGGCTCCGTCTTTATTTGCTTCTCCGGCGATTTCGGCAATGGCGCAGACGCTGCCTTCGAGCAGGGAGATTTCGCCGAGCAGGGCTTTACGAAGGAATTCCGCGTAGTCTTGCGGGAAAGGGATAAAGGCGTTTCGGCTCTGCCAAAAGGCGAAACAGAAGCGTGCGTAGGCTTCTGCTGCTTTTAAAAAGGCTTCGCTCGGCTGAGCCGGAAACAGTGCCGGGAGTCGGACAAAAAGAAATTCGCACAACTCGAAGTCGCGCGGTTCCGGAAACGGCAGGGCTTCCAAATAGTTTTTTACGGGGGCTTCGGCAAATTGCACCAAGCCGAATGTTTTGAGCCAGCGTTTAACAAATCCTTTTCCCGTTTCTTTTTTCATCGGATTAATGAAAACAGGAAAACGCCGGACGGGACACTGAAAAATGCCGGAGGACGGCTATTCTTTTTCACTGTCGGGAAGAATTTTTTCAAAGGATGCGAACTCGCGCTCCGAAAGAATAGCGCGCAGCTGCGCCAGTGAGATGTCGAAGAGGTGAAATTCCTGTTTGGCGTTTTTGGCGACGAGGGTAAGCCGCCAGCCGCCTTTGAGGCGCAGCACTTTAATCGTGCGGGCGCGGGAACGCGCGTTTGCCTTGATGATGCCGCGGGAAACACGCGCCACGCGGTCAAGCTGCCGAATCAGCGGCTCGGCAGCTTCAATGACCGTGGAATGCGTCCCCGCGCGCATGGTGGAATAAAGCTTAAAGATTAAAGAGATGTCGGATATAGGTATTCTCAAATCCGTTTCCGTCGCTCTTTAAGCTCTCCTAAGCAATTTCCCATTTGTACGGGTGCTTCGAAAGCAGTTCGCAGCCGTCTTTTCTGACAACGACGACGTCTTCGATGCGGCAACCGCCGATGCCCGGATAATACAAGCCGGGTTCGACCGTAACGACCATGTTTTCACGCAGCTTTTCTGCGGCAAGCGAGCGGCCGCCGAGGTTCGGAGCTTCGTGGACATTGAGGCCGACGCCGTGACCGAGACCATGGAAAAAGCCCACCGGAACACCGTCGTCGTTGTAGCCTGTTTCGTAGCCCAGATCCTTGAAGAATTCGACCGTCGATCGATAGACGTCAACGCCGGCGACTCCGGCTTTGATTTTTTCAATTGCCGCGTCGTGTGCTTTTTTCACGTCGTTCACGAGCTTTTTCTGTTCGGGTGACGCTTTGCCCTTGAGGTAGGTACGCGTCATGTCGCCGAAGTAGCCGGTGGCGGCGATGCGCGGGAAGATGTCGCAAACGATGAGTTCGTTGGCGCGGAGCGGGCCGAAGCCGGAGCAGTGGCAGTCTACGCCTTGGTCGCCGCCGGCGGCAATGAGGCCTTCGACATTGATGCCGCCCGCGTCGAGACAGGCGTGCTCGATGGCCGCGCGCAGAATTTCCGAGGTCAGCGTTTTGCCGTTGTATTTCAAAAATCCTTTTTTATCGATGGTCGATTCCTTGAGGATTTTTTCGACAGCCTTGAAGCCGGCGCAGGAGGCTCGGTTGCCGGCGCGGATGTATTCGAGTTCTTCTTCCGTTTTGATGACGCGTTGCGGGAAGAAGGGCGTGGGGCCGACTTCAAGCTTTACTCCGAGCTTGTGGAGGAGCACAAAGAGCCCGGACGGGAAATCCGGCGGGACGAGGAAGCTGTTCACCTTGTAACGTGCGGCGAGCGCGGCGATGAGTTCCGGCGTGCCTGCGTCCGGTTGCGTTTCGCGCAATTTCGCCATTTCTTCGCTCATGTCGAGCACGATGTCGAAATTGGATTCTTTGCGGCAGCGGACGATTTCGAGCGGCGTAATTGCGGCGATGCGCTTGCCTTTCGCCGTGAACGCGATGAACGGGTCGCCGCAGGCAAAGCGGGCGAACCAGCGCATGTCGGCGGAGTTGTTCGGCGAGGCGAAGAGCAGGACTTCTGCTTTCTTGGTCGATTTTTTAATCATAACGACGGATTTTAAGTTTAAATTTGAGGGAACGCCATTACTTTGCGGCGATTTGTTCCAAAATGGCCTCGTAGGTTTTTACCCCTTTTTGAAGCAGCGAAATATCGACATTTTCGTTCGGTGCGTGAATGAACGAATCGGGCAGGAAGAAGCCGATCATGAGTGCGTTCATGCCGCAGATTTGGCGGAAGGCTTCGATGATGCCGATCGAGCCGCCGTCGCGCGTGTAAATCGGCGGATTGCCGAATTGCTCAGAAATAATCGTGTGGGCGGCGTCGAAGGCTTTCGCCAGAGTCGGATTCATGTCCGCCGGCGTGTTCGGACGATTCGGCGGGCAGACGTAATACGGCGGGCAACCTTGCATCGGTGTAATCGATGCGCGGATGCCGGCGGGAATGCGAGCCATAATTGCCGAAGAAACCTTTTCGAAGGTAGCTTTCGGATCCATGCCCGGAACCAGACGGCAGGTGATTTTGACAAAGGCCTTTGCGGGGACAATCGTCTTGGAGCCGCTGCCGAGGTAGCCGCCGCCCATGCCGTTGAATTCGAGCGTCGGAGCAAAACGCGTTGCCTCAATGCCGTTGTAGCCGGGAAGGCTGTGAAGCGCATCGACGCCCAGGAACTGCTTGTAGCTTTCTTCCGTCGTGGGCAGGCGCCTGAGCTCTTCGCGCTCCCAGTCCGCCGGAGCCAGCATGCCGTCGTAAAATCCGGGCACGTTGACGGAGCCGTCCGGGTTGTGGAGGGACGCACAGATTTCCGCAAGTGCCTGAAGCGGATTGTAAACCGCGCCGCCGTGGATGCCGGAGTGCAGGTCGCTGTTAGGCCCTTCGAGGTTGAGCTCTAAGCCGACGATGCCGCGCAGACCGATCGTGATTGCAATCTTATCCGCGGCCGGGCTTTCGGTGTCGGAAAGCAACACGAAGTCGCCCGTCGAAAGTTCCGCTTGGTGGTCGCGCAGGAATTGCGGGAACGAGCCGCTGCCGATTTCTTCTTCGCCTTCGAAGACGAAAGTGACGCGCAGGGGCAGGTCCGGGCGGCGGGCCAGCAAATTGGCAAATGCGACGACGGAAACGGCGTGCGGGCCGCGATTGTCCGCTGCGCCGCGGGCGTAGAGCTTGCCGTCAACTTCCGTCGGAACGAAGGGCGGTGTTTTCCAAAGGTCGAGCGGATCGACCGGCTGGACGTCGTAGTGGCCGTAAATGACAATGTGCGGAAGGTCGTTGCGATCGGCATTGTAGCGGCCGACGACAACGGGGTTTCCCGCCGTCGGCACAATTTCCGATTTCGCGCCCGCCTTTTCCAGAAGTCCGGCCAAATAGCTTGCCGAATCCAAAATCCATTGCTTGGCGTTGGGGTCGGCGGAAATGCCGGGGAAGCGCAGATAGTCTTTAAGTACGGAAACGATATCCATGGTTGTAGTGCTCATATTTTTATAGAAAATAAATTCTTGACCGGGTTTGGGGAAAGTGGTTCTCTCTTTGCCTATAATTTCTTTTTGGGGGCGTAGCTCATCTGGTAGAGCGCGACATTCGCATTGTCGAGGTAGTGAGTTCGAGTCTCATCGTCTCCACCAATTTTTCGAAATCCTTGCATTCTATTTCGTTTGCAAGGATTTTTCCGTTTCTTGATGCTCGATATTGCGGCGGCCGTATTCGTCAATGCCGTTGATGAACATCTGGACGGAGATCAGAATCAGCAAAATGCCGATAACGCGTTCCATCGCGAGGCTCCCGCGGCGGCCGAGTTTCCGGATGATATAGGGCGAAAGTAGCACGATGCACAGGCCCAGAAACCAGGCTGTACAGATACTTCCGATAAAGGAGAGGCTGCTGGAAGCGCCGATGAACTGAGCGCCTTTAATCATGACGAACGAAATACTGCTCGGGCCGACAATCATCGGAATCGCAATCGGGACGATGAACGGCTCCGTTTCCGGTTCGCCGGACGGCGCCGAGGCCGTTGTCAACGCAGCTAACGACGGGAAGACCATGCCCAAGGCGATGAGGAGCAGGACGATGGCGCCGGAAATGCTCAAGGTCGATTGTTCCAGACCGAGCACGCCGACAATTTCGTTTCCGAGAAAGAAAAACAGCAAGAGCAGGGCGAGGGCGAAAAACATCTCTCGAATAATCACTTTTTGCCGTCGTTCCTCGGGCACGCATTTGAGCAGTGACGGGAGTACCAAGGCGAGCGCGATGGGGTCGAGAATGATAAAAAGCAAAATCGTAATAGAAATAAACTCGCTCATGACTCGCAGATTTTGGTCGGTGTTTAAACAAAGTCAATAAATAGAAATTCCGCCTAAATTTCGATTTGAAGTTTTGCGGACGCGGAAATAGCGTTGCGGCATGAAGCTTCGTCAGGATTTTTCTCCCGCAATTCGCAATATTTTCTTCGATTTCGGCGGCGTCATCATGGATGTGCATTTGATGCGCACCTTGGCGGCATTCGTCGAACTCGGCGTTTCCGAGTTGAGCGTCGAACAAACGCAGGCCGGGTCGGGGACGTTTTTCGATGCCCACGAGCGCGGTACGATTTCCTCCGGACAATTTCTCGAAGAGCTCCGGAAACTGCTTCCCGACGGAGATAATATTCCCGAAGCTAAAATCTGGGACGCTTGGCACGCTTTGCTCGGCGGGTTTATTCCCGAGCGTGTGGAGTTGCTTAAGACGCTCGCGCGTGAAAAGCGCTACCGGATTTTCGTTTTGAGCAATACCAATCCGCCGCATCGTGCCCGCTTCCGCGAGATGTTTCGCGAGCAATTCGGCGGCGAGTTTGATGCGATTTTTGAAAAGACGTTCTATTCCGACGAACTCGGCTCCGTAAAACCCGAATCCGCTATTTACGAGCGAGCGGCGACCGCCGCCGGAGTGCGACCCGAAGAATCGCTTTTCATCGATGATAATGCCGCAAACGTTGCAGGTGCCCGTGCTTGCGGGTGGCATGCGTACCACCTCGTCGTCGGAAAAGAAAGTATCCTCGATCTCTTTGAGGCATAAATAAAAAAGCGTTCCCGTGATTTCCGGGAACGCTTTTTTTGTGGCTTCGGGAGAGTTACTTCTTCGCCGGAGCCGCTTCTTCGACTGCGTCGGTTTTTTCTTCGGGGGCACCGAGATAACCGGGGAGCTTGACGCCGACATTGCCGGCGAGCTCATGCAGCGGCGGAAGTGCACCCACCAAGCCGGAAAGGAAATTCGCCGTCGAGCCCTTGCCGTTTCCGTCGGTTCCCTTGCCGGAATCCCAAACCGTGATTTTGTCGATCTTGAGATTCGAAATCGCTTTGACCTGTTCGGAGACAATCGTCGGAAGCTGTTCGACCAGAAGCAGGTTTTGTGCGCCTTCCGGCGTTTGGCAGGCGGAAATGATGTCGCCGAAGCCCTTTGCCTTCTTCGTGAGGAGAGCTTCCGTTCCTTCTGCCTCCGCGAGCAATTTCATGCGCAACCCGGCGGCTTCGGCTTCCTTGACGGAACGAATCCCGTCCGCTTCCGCCTGCTTCATGTAGCGTACGGCGTCCGCTTCCCCGAGTTGCGTGCGGCGCACCTTTTCTGCTTCCGCTTCCGCTTCGACGATGATGCGTTGCTTGTCGATTTCCGCCGGAACGATGATGTTTGCTTCCTGAGAGGCCTTTTCACGGGAAGCACGTTGCTTTTCCGCTTCCGCTTCGGCGACGTAGGATTCTTCGAGCGCCTTTGCCGCTGCGACCTTTTCCGCGGCCGTTGCTAAACGATTGGCTTCCGCTTCCTTCGTGCGGCGGTCGGCGTTGGAGTTGGCGACTTCGATGGCCGCCAAGTTCTCACCTTTCGTCGCTTCCGCCTGGGCAGCGGCAACGCGAATCGCCTGATCCTTGCGTGCTTCGGCGGCCCCGATTTCCCCGTCGCGCTGCGCTTGGGCGACCTTGACCTTCGCTTCGTTAATCGCCTTGGAGGCTGCTTCCTGGCCGAGCGCATCGATGTAGCCGGACGCATCGGTGATGTCCTGAATGTTAACGTTAATCAGACGAAGACCGACTTTGCGGAGTTCGACTTCGACGCCGCCGGAAATATTTGCAATGAGCTTGTCGCGGTCGGCATTGATTTCTTCGATGTCCATCGTTGCGAGGACGACGCGCATCTGACCGAAAATGATGTCTTTTGCGAGGTCCTTGATTTCGGCAAGACCGAGACCGAGCAAGCGTTCCGCTGCATTTTCCATTACGCCGGGCTCCGTTGAAATCCCGACTGTAAAGGTGGACGGCGTGTTAACGCGGATGTTTTGCTTGGACAAGGCGCCTTCGAGGCGAATGTCAATCGGAAGCGGCGTCAAATCCAAGTATTGAAAATCTTGGATAATCGGCCAAACGAAGGTCCCGCCGCCGTGAAGGCATTTGGCGGAGCGGCCGCCTTCAATTTTCCCGTAAACGACGAGGATTCTGTCGGACGGGCAGCGCTTGTAACGCGAGGAAAACGCAAAAATCGTCGTGATGACGAGGATGATGATTCCGATACCGATATAGATAGTCATAGGATTATGTATATTTAATTATGTTAAAGGCGTTCAATGAGGAGGATATTGGACGGGAGGACTTCCGCGACGCGCACAAGCGTGCCGGCAGGAATTTTTTCCGTGTCGGTCGTAACGGCGGGAAGCGTCATCAAACGGCCGCTGACGAGTACTTCGACTTGGCCGCCGGCAACGCGATTCGGCGGGACGGCAACGTAAACCGTTCCGGTGGCGCCCAAAGCCGAGTCCGGGCGGATGTTGCCTGATGCACGCAGGCTGTAAAGTAGTTTCATTACCCAGAAAATGATGAGCATAAACGCGAAGCCGACGAGGACGGCTCCGGCGATGGCCCACGGGAAAGCGTAGCCGTTTTCGAGGATGGTGCCGCCGGTCAGACCGAAGCCCATGAAAAATGCCGTTAGCGTGCGTACGGAAATCAGTCCGAGTCCGGCATCGTGCGAAAGATCGCCGTCGGTCGTAATGTCGCCGGGAAGATCGGCATCCGCATCAGCGCCGCCGATTAGGCTCAGCAGGGCTTGGATAACAACGACGACGAAGGCGATTCCGCCGACGGCGTAGAAAATTTGAATATCCCAGTTCAGCACATTCCACCATGCGGAAAGGCTTTCGCTTAGGGAGGCAAACAGACAGGAGCAACTCATTTGTGCTTAATCATAGAGGTGCTTTGGGTAAATGCAATAAAACAAAAGTTCGTTTGTCGAACGACGGACATCAATGCGGTGTTGGAGGGGGCTATTTTATTTTTGCCGAGCGACGCTTATTTGCTAAACTCCTTTTAAAACGATGGAAGAAAGAATTGAGATTGCGCCGGAAATGGTTCCGGATTCCCCCGACGAAGCACGTGCTCGCCCGCAGAAGAAACGCGGTTGGCTGAGGCATGTTTTGTGGGTTTTACTCGTGCTGTTTGTTTTGTTCGTTACCGTAATCGCTTTTCTTTTGGGGCCGATTGCCGGCTTTGCGATTAATAAATTCGGTGCTTCGACGCTCGGCGTGGATGTTTGCTCGGTCGATTCTGTTCGCATTTATCCTTTTGGCGGTTATCTGCGGGTGGAAAACCTCGTTGTCGGCAAACCGCTTGAGACCCCGGAGGCGAAATTTTCTGAAGACCTGCTGCGTCTGGAATATTTCGAATTCGACTTTGCTTTGCGTTCGGCGCTCTCTCGGAAAAAAGTCATCGACCGTCTTGAATTGAAGAATCTCAGCTTGACCTACGAGCAACTTGCCGGCGGCAAGAGCAATGTCGGTGAATTGCTGGCGCGATTTGAGGAGGAAAAGGGCGCTGAGGCTCCGAGCTCCGAGCCGGAAGCAGATGAGACGCCTTCGGAACCCGTTTATATTGGCGCGCATTATATCAATATTGAAGGGGTGCGGGTGCGCTCCTATTTCTCCGGCGTGCCTTCGATGGTGCTTCCGCCGTTTTCGGTGCAGTTTAAAGACGGGATTGGTTTGGAAAGTGATTTAACCCCGGTCGAGTTCGGAGTTTGTTGCCTCGGAAAATACGCAAGCCTGATTCACGTCTTCCAGGATTCGATGATCGGCAATGCTGCGGGAGCGGCCGCCGGAGCAGTTTCGAATGCCGCCGGATTTACGGCCGATGTCGTTTCCGGCGCCGCTAAAGAGACAGCTTCCGTCGTTACCGGTGTCGCCGGAGCTACGGCGGGGGTTGCCAATGCAACGGTGAATGTCGTCTCCGATGTTGCGGGTGCGACGACGGAAGCCGTTACCGAGACCGCACAGAAATTGTTTAACATTTTTTCCTCCGATAAAGAGGAGGATTCAGACAATAAGAAATAGTATTTAAATTATGGAACTTCCCGTCGTTCATTACGGAAATCCGGTGCTCCGCAAAAAAGGTGAGCCCGTTACGGTTTTTGACGCCGCGCTCAAACAGCTTGCGGATGATATGGTCGAAACTATGCACGCGACAAACGGCATCGGTCTCGCCGCCCCGCAAGTCGGTTTGTCGATGCAGTTTTTTGTCATCGACCTACGCCCGGCTGCCGGGGAGGAGCAGGATTTTGAGCTCGTTCTCGACGGGAAAGCCGTCCCCGCGCAACTTGCGATGCCGATGGCATTTGCCAATGCGACGATTGAGTTGCTCGACGAAGACGAATGGTCTTGTCGCGAGGGCTGTCTGTCATTTCCGGGGATTCGCGGGGAGGTCGTACGCTGTGAGAATGTCCGCGTGAAGTTTCAGGATGTCGAGGGGAATCCGCATGTTTTGGAATGTACGGGAATGCTTGCCCGTTGCGCTCAGCACGAAAACGACCATTGCCAGGGCATCGTTTTCGTCGATCGTATGGAAGCCCGCGACCGCCTTCGCAATACATCGAAGCTGAAATCGCTCAAGCGTGACACGCTCGCCGAGATCAAGGCGTCCCGTCGTGCCGGTAAGTAGGGTTGCCGGAAAAGCGCTCTTGCGGATTGTTTCGCGGGAGCGCTTTTTTTATTTCCGGAAGCGGGTGACGGTGTTTGCCGCCGGATTTTAGTGCGGGACAAACGGAGTTTATTCCGGGAGAGAGGCGTCTAATTTCTCATTTCCTTTTTCTGCGGGAACACGCTATTTTTCTTTTTTATAAATTCCCCCGATGGCGAAGAAAAAAACAGAGCAGAACACGCACGCCGACGATGCGCCGCGTACTTACTTCGAAGAAGCCCTTGCGCGCAAAGACACGACGCTGGACCAGGCGCTTCGTCCGCCGAACTTCGATGATTTTACCGGACAGCCGCGTACAATTGAGCGCTTGCGGGTGATGGTCGGAGCTGCGCGTCGGGAAAGACGCTCGCTCGACCACATTTTGCTCCACGGACCGCCCGGGTTGGGGAAAACCACCCTCGCGTTGATTCTCGCCGAAGAAATGGGGACGAAGGTGAAGATCACTTCCGGCCCCGTTATCGAGAAACCTGCCGATCTTGCCGGCCTGCTGACGGCGCTCGAAGAAGGTGAAATTCTTTTCATCGACGAAATTCACCGGATTTCGAAAGTCGTCGAAGAATTCCTTTACTCGGCAATGGAGGATTTTCGCATCGATATCATGATTGACCAAGGCCCGAACGCACGTAGTGTGCGCTTGTCGATTCCGCGCTTCACTTTGGTTGGCGCGACGACGCGTACTGGCTTGCTGACGGCGCCGATGCGCTCCCGGTTTACGTTGCAGACGCGCCTTGATTATTATTCGCACGAAGATTTGTTTAAAATCGTCAAACGCAACTGCGCCAAGCTCGGGATTGCGATTGACGACGGAGGAGCGATGGAAATTGCCCGACGCGCCCGCGGGACGCCGCGTATTGTAAACAACCTTATCCGCTTTGCCCGCGACTATGCGCTGGAGCGCGGAAATGGCGCCATCGATCAAAAGACTGCTGCCGCAGCACTTGAGTTGCTAGAAATTGACAGCCATGGTTTGGACGACATGGACAAGCGCATTTTGCGCACACTTGCTCTTAATTACAACGGCGGGCCTGTCGGTCTCGGCACCATCGGCGTTGCCGTCGGCGAAGACGAACACACGCTCGAAGAAGTGCATGAGCCGTATCTTATCCAGGAAGGCTACATCGCACGTACGCCTCAAGGACGCGTGCTGACGGAAAAGGGCTGGGGCGTTTGCGGCGTTGAACGCGATTTTGGCAAACAAGGCAATTTGTTCTAAGTATGTGGCGCAGATGGCTGGCGAAATGGAGCTCATTTCTTTTTAAAAAGAGGAAAAGAACGTTTCGTCAGCAGCGCGGAAAATTGGGAGAGGATCACGCCGCAAGGTTTTTGCGTAGCGCAGGGATGAAAATACTCCTGCGAAATTGGCGCAGTGGTCGCGACGAAGTGGATATTGTCGCGTTGGAAGGGGATTGTCTCGTGTTCGCCGAAGTGAAGACGCGCTCCGAAAATGATTTGCGCGGAGGCTATGCAGCCGTCGATGCACGCAAGCGCCGCGCACAGAAGCGTGCGATCCGTGCCTATCTCAATGCATTGCGGGAACGGCCGAGCGCGCATCGTTTCGATATTGTTGAAGTCGTTCTGGCTTCGAACGATTCGCTTGTTCGCATTGTCCATCACCGACGTATTGCGTTGTAATTGTTCCTTGATTACGTGCTGCGAATGGCATTTTCTTCGGAAGCGTTGCCACGGGAATTAATTCGTGCCTCCGTATCGGGAATTCATTAAATCGAAAAAATGTACGGAGAGTTGGAACGGAATTCTTATTAGTCAATATGTAGCGATACAGGTACGTCGGTCGCAATGCAGGTTGTAAGATGAGTCGCTACCGGGGAAGTGCGTTACGAAGGTGTTTATCGTTTTTTTGTATTTGGTGTGTTTTTGTGGTGTTTGGGTTGGGTCGTGTTTGTTTTTTATGTTTTTTGGGTGTTAATTGTTGGGTATTTTCTTGCGCAATATAATTTTCTTTTGTTTATTTAAGCGGGTTTGCTGGTTATTTTAATAAAATTATTTGACTATTTAGAATATTTCTTCATGATTGGCATTCCTTTTTCACGAGGACCACCGCCGAGAGGCGCCGGTGAGAGTGTTTAAAAGGGAGATGTTCTTTTTGAGTTTTATTTTGAATTT
>JAZRTJ010000032.1:0-41756 GCA_045651925.1 Candidatus Spyradenecus sp.
CCCTAGGGGGCGTCATAGGGGAGGATTCTTCTTCGACAACTCAAAGTCTTGCTTCCAATCCCCAACCTTGTAGTCTCTCTGTAACCTTAGAAGTGTAACCTATGTCTGACTCTAAAGTGTTACCTATGTCTGACTGAGCCGGCTTATCTTTAAGCTCTAAGCGTTAAGCTTTAATCTTTCCTACAAAGAACCCTATCCGTTATCAGTTATCCACTATCCCTTGTCTCTTGTTTCTTTAATCTTTAAGCACCTTCTTTCCCGCACCGAATCTCCCCAGCGGAAACGTCGCCGGGACTTGCCCGATTCCCGCTACGCGTCTCCGGAGAGCTCGGCGGCAATCATTTCCGCCTGCTTAATGACGGTCTCCGTCGCCAGTAATTGCATGTCCGGCGGATAACCGTATCGGCGTAGTAGGCGCTTAACGGCGACACGCATTTTCGCCCGAACGTTTTCCTTGATCTCCCAGTCAACGGATGAGTTATTGCGAATCGTCTCCGTCAGAGCCACCGCCAATTCTCTCAATTTATCTTTTCCCATCAGCTCCATTGCACTCCCGTTATCGGCAACGGCAGAATAAAAAGCATATTCATAGGAAGACAAACCGAGTGACTCGCACGCCGCATCTTGAGATACGATGTGTTTGCTCAAGCTGATTAGCTCATCAATCACCTCAACAGCGGTAATCACCTTGTTGTGATAACGGGAAATAGAGTCTTCGAGCATCTCCATCAAGCTCCGCCCCTGAACAAGATTCCTCCGCATTCGGGTTTTGATCTCGTCGTTTAAAAGCTTTTTCAAAACCTCCAACGCGATGTTCTTATGCTGCATGCCCTTAAGCTCCAGCAGAAATTCTTCCGAAAGAATGGAAATATCCGGCTTTTTGAGCCCCGCCGCATCAAATAAATCGACGACCTGCTCCGAGACCAGTGCCTTATCAACGACCTGGCGGATCGTTGTTTCGATTTCCTCGCTTGTCTTTCCCGATCCCGTCGCATCGAACTTACACAGACGGGCTTTTATCGCTTGGAAAAACGCGATTTCATCTTTCGCATCCAATGCCTTGTCGTGCGGGATGGCTATCGCAAACGCTTTCGCTAAGGCATTTACTTCATTCACGAAACGCTTTTTCCCGTTATCCAGACCCAAGACATAATCTTCCGCCCGAAGAATCATCGACAGCTTTTCCGAAACGCCGGACGTAAAGTACACAGAGTAGTCCAAGCCGAGCAGCATTTGCTGCACAATCTCCAGTTTTTCAAGCATCAGCGCGACAGCCTGTTCCTGCTGCTCGGCGGGATTGCCCTTGCCGTTCGCATCGGAATAAAACGACAGGGCCTTCTTTAAATCCGAAGCAATGCCCAGATAATCCACGACGAGCCCGCCCGGCTTATCTTTGTACACACGGTTCACGCGGGCAATCGCCTGCATCAGATTATGCCCCTGCATCGGCTTATCGATATAAAGCGTATGCAGGCAGGGGACGTCAAAACCCGTCAGCCACATATCGCGGACGATGACTAATTTCAACGCGTCGTCCGGATCCTTCATCCGGTCCGCCAAAATCCGCCGCTGCTCCTTCGTCGTATGGTGCTTCTCAATATTCGCGCCGTCCGAAGACGCCGAAGTCTGCACGACTTTGATTGCGCCCTTCATCAAATCGTCGCTATGCCACTGCGGACGCAACGCGACAATCGCATCGTAGAGCTCCACGGCAATACGGCGGCTCATCGCGACAATCATGCCCTTGCCTTCGAAAACTTCCTGCCGCTGTTCAAAGTGGGCGACAATATCCTTGGCGACATTCTTAATCCGCGTTCCGCTCCCGATGAGGGCTTCCAGCTGCGTCCATTTAGCCTTCGCCTTCTGCACGTCATCCAGCTTTTCGGACTCCAACTCCTCGTCGAGGCTTCCGATCAACTTGCGACCTTCCTCGCTTAACTCGACTCGCGCCAAGCGGCTTTCATAGAAAATCCGCACCGTCGCACCGTCCGCCACCGCTTGGGCAATGTCATAAACATCAACGTAATTTCCGAACACCGCAGGCGTATTAACATCCGTCGCCTCAATCGGCGTTCCCGTAAAGCCCAAGTAAGTCGCGTTCGGCAACGCATCCCGCAAATATTTCGCAAAACCGTATTTAATCTCCGAGCCGACCACTTCGTCCGCCTCGTTGCGCACCTCTACCGTCTTCGCCTTAAACCCGTATTGCGTGCGGTGCGCTTCATCGGCGATGACGATGACGTTCCCGCGCTCCGTCAGCGTTTCGTACACGTTCCCGCTTTCCGGCTGGAATTTCTGAATCGTCGTAAAAATCACCCCGCCGGACTCCACTCGAAGCAATTGCTTCAGCGCATCCCGGGTTTCCGCCTGCACCGGCGTTTGCCGCAACAACTGACGGCAATCCGCAAACGTCCCGAATAACTGGTCGTCCAAATCGTTGCGGTCCGTGATGACCACAATCGTCGGGTTACTCAGTGTGCGCACGACCTTGCCCACATAAAACACCATCGACAAAGACTTGCCCGAGCCCTGCGTGTGCCATACAACGCCCGCCTTACGGTCGCCCCGGGGCTGCTCCGACACGTCTTTTAAACCGTATTTCGCAGGATCTTCCCGCAAAACAAAACGATCGTCCAAGTTAATTCCCGTTGCGCGCACGGTCGATTCCACCGCCTTGTTCACGGCGTAATACTGGTGATACGCGGCAACTTTTTTCACGGTGCGAATCGTCGTCAGCCCCGTTACCTTGTCTTCCGTCTTGGTTTTTTCAAACACCGTAAACGAGCGGACCAAGTCCAACAGCGTCTCCTTGTTCAACATCCCGCGAATCAGCACTTCCAACTGTCCGATCAGGTGCGATGCCTCCGCCTTCCCGTCCGCACTCTTCCAAGCCATCATGCGGGAAAATCCCGACGAAAGCGTTCCCGCGCGCGCCTCCAAGCCGTCCGAAATCACCGTCAGCGCGTTGTAGGTAAACAGCGACGGAATCATCTGCTTGTAAGTCTCAATCTGCCGGAACGCGCTCTGCACCGTCGCAGTTTCGCCCACGGCATTTTTCAGCTCAATCACCACCAAGGGCAAGCCGTTCACAAAAAGCAAAACATCCGGACGCTTGTTGTGCCCGTTCTCAATAATCGTAAATTGATTAACGACAGCGAAATCGTTGTTGTCCGCAGCGTCGAAATCGACCAGCCAAACCAACTCGCCCCGCTCCGCCCCGTCGCGATGCACCGACACGGAAACACCCTCCGTCAGCATACGGTGAAACTGCTCGTTATTCGCCAACAAATCCGGAGACGCAATGCGGAGCACTTGGCTGACCGCTTCGTCGCACACCGCCTGCGGCACGCCCGGATTGATGCGGTAAACGGCCTCACGCAACACCGCTTCCAAGACGACTTCGCCGAATGCCGCCCGCTGCGGCATTTCACCGTCCGGCGCAATCTCCGGTCCGTAAAAATAGCGATACCCGAGTCGTTCAAACAACCCGATCGCAAATTCTTCTATTTCGGATTCTGTGAGGTGGGGCATGAGGTTTTATTGAGATTCCAGCTCAAGGTGCTCTACGTTATCTTTTGCAAGGCTTTCGTAATGTAATCTTGTTAATTCTGACGTCAGATAATCATCATTGAGTATTTTTAAGAACAGCTCTCTAGAGGTTTTCGTACGTAAAATAAACTGAGATCCCCCATTAGCATATTTCATTTTCCCTCGAACAGCCGGATGCGTTTTAGAAAACTCTATTATTCGGTTATTGGGAATTCCACTATTGATTACTGGGGAACATCGAGCAACTTTTATTAATTTTCGCACTAATCTAAGATCGTCAACCAACACTTTTAAATCCTCAAAATTTTTCACAATCTCCATCTTTCTAATAGCGTCCAAACCAAGTGTAGCCTCTCGCTTTATAACATCTGTAAAGCCAATCATTTTTTCTATGGTTTCCAATTTTAGCACGAAAACATCACTCTCTACACACAGTACTTGAAAAGAGCCACTGATTCTTAATAAATGTTCCTCGAATCGCTCAAATCGGTGTCCCGATTTCCAAAGCATATACCCTCCTCGTCCAAGAACCTCAATCGCAGATAACCTTTTATACAGAGATATTTTATGTGTATTGTCAGCAATTACCGCTATCAGAGCTTCAATTTCAGAAACCTTATTCTCATGAAAACTAAAATCAGGAATATCCTCACTCTCCAAAACGCTCTTTAAACCGATTAACTCTTTAGGCAACTCAAGGTCATACTTATAAAAACACCCACTTCTAGAGTCTGCCGTCGATAAAAGGGCAAGTGTGTAATCCAAATTTTTTGTGATTTTATCGGAAATGTGTTTGATAAACAATCCTAACAAAGGAGGTATGTCCGAAGACTTTACATCCATCCTCCTTATAACATTCCCAGGAAGGCAAGCATAGAGAATCATTTGTAACTTGCCCTTAGAATTAGATATGAAGTCAAGTTTTTGTATTAAATCAGAGGTGTTCATTTTTGTTAATTCTTGTATGCGTAAAAAACCTTACTGTCTAATCTAATGTACCTTACATAATCCTTTTCACGAAGTTCATCACGAGTAATCAATATTGCGTGTATTTCACTGCCATCTCTGCCTATTCCAGAGATTCTATATATTCTGAAGTTTAAAAGTGCTAATATCGGATTCGCATAAAACAAATCAGTTCTTACATAAATCACGCCGATTACAACTAGCAAAATAGAAAAAACTAAAACACCGCGAAAGTCTTCAAAATTGAAACAAACCAAAGGAATGATGTAAGTCGTTAAAAATGCAAGATGCTCATGTTCAATATTCTCGACCTTGGATAATTCAAAAGAAAGCCTAGTAGTTCCACGCGCTCTAAACTTGAAGTCGTAGAATGCCGCTCCTCCTACTCCAAGTGGTACCAAACAACATAACGGAAGCGTGTTGCTTAGCAGGAGCTCTCTTAAATACGATTTCCACCCTTCCTCTAAGCAAGTCGGAAAGTCCACCGCCAAAACTATAATCAAAAAGAATAGTAGCCACAGCGAAAGAAAGTATAGACCAATCTTTCTTATCATAACGACAAGCTCATATTAGACATTAAACGAGGAAGTAGTACGTTGGATAGAGATTTCAAACAACGAATTTCGTTGTTATTGTTAGCCATCTTACCCACAAGAAAAACTATATTTCTATTAAACTGTTCAACGGCAATCGCATCTGGAATGCAAAACCTATAAGTTTTTAAATTGTCCACATCTACCCGTTGCCGTCCCGAGGATCCGGACATACATGATTCTGCATAATCCCTAAAATCTTGATACTTAGCTATAATATATGCGAAAAACGGATGAATTTTACGCTTGGGTCTCATAACAATATACTCTGTGGAGCCCCATCCAACTTGGGTTGAATCGAGAAAATCAATATACGCAGCCTTTCCGTTTTCCAAACACGGCGTAATCCGTGCAAGCAACGTATCGCCATTGATGAATTTTGTTCCAGAACCGAACGCTCTGTCACGCCAAGCGATTGGAGCATAAACATCTGCGCTTAAATTAGACATTTCCAAAAACGGCGCGAACTCTCCTTTTCCTAACTTTCGAGGCGGATTAAAGTCAATCACATCTGCGATAACGCCTTCCTTCCAGTCGGGATTGGGGTTTTCGATGAAGTGGTGGCGGAAGAGGGTTTCTGCCATGGCTTCGAGGGTAGCGTTCTCGCGGTGGAGCAAGTCGATTTTGTCGTCCAACGAACTGAGAATCGACGCAATCCGCTTTTGCTCCGAAAGCGGCGGAAGGGAAAGATAAAGATTGTCAAAAGCTTCTTTTGACACGCGTTGTCTTCCAGACGTGCCTTCCAAATTTATCTCTGCATGAGAACGGACATCATCAGTTTTCGACAAGTAGTAAACAAAATCCGAATCGGAAATACCTTCTCTGCCTCTAAAAACATGAAACTCTGTTGAACCGAAACCATATCCGTTTTTCAATCCTCGGACTTGGCAGATTTTCCCGTTTTCCAAGCAAGGCGTAATTCTTGCGAATAGCGTATCTCCGTTACAAAAACAACTTCCCCCTCCGAGCATTCTTGTTTGTGAACTCACACAATACCGCTCAAGGCTATTCAAATCTTTCATTTCGACGAATGGCACGGGAACGTCTTTAGGAATTTTTACGGAAGGATTGATTTCGACAAAATCCGAGAACCTATACTCTTTCCACTCGATTTTCTTTTTGTGGAGGGGGATTCCGTTTTGGCAGATTGGGTCGGAGAGCTCCGAAGATTTCGATTCGTTGGGCATTTAGGTTTCGGGTGTTAGAGATTGCCAAGGTCTTTTTCGATGAGTCGGCGCAATTCTTCCTTGCTCGGAAGATAAGTCTGATACTTACTTGCGAAAATCTGATTATTTCCTTCCGGAAGTGTTATTTCAACCATTGCGTCATTCTTATCCGTGCAGAGTAAAATCCCGATAGTCGGGTTTTCTTCCTCAGTTTTTACAAAACGATCGTAATAGTTGACATACATCTGCATCTGCCCCAAATCCTGATGTTTTAGGCTTCCGCGCTTTAAATCAATCAGAACGAAAGCCCTCAAAAGGCGGTTATAAAAAACCAAATCGACCCGAAAATGCTGCTCGTCGAAAGTAAACCGCACTTGCCGTCCGACGAACGTGTACCCTTTCCCAAGCTCCAAGAGAAAGGTTTGCAGATGGGTTATCAGACGCTGTTCCAGCTCGTTTTCGCTGTATTGCGGCAATTCCTCCAAGCCGAGAAATTCCAAGACATACGGATCTTTAACAACATCTTCGGGCTTTTCTACGATCTGTCCTTTTCGGGCTAAGGCTTTCACGCTTTCTTTGTTTCGGCTAAGCGCCAAGCGTTCGTATAATGAGCTGTCAAACTGCCTCTGGAGTTCACGAAGGCTCCAATTGTTTTCCGCAGACTCGATTTCGTAGAATCGTCGCTCTTCGGGATTTTCAATACGCATTAACTTCAGGTAATGCGACCAACTGAGCGAGAAGCTTGGCAAAATCTGTGTTCCGGAAGATTTCTCAGACAGCGTCTGAGGAATCTGCGAATACACTTTGTAGAACTTTCGCATTTGCTCCAAATTCGTGTAGGAAAAACCTTTCCCGAATTTTTTTGAAAGGCGGGCAGACAAAGCTTTGAGAACTGCCTTGCCGTATTCGGCCCGTTGCGCGCCCTGTTGCTCGTCTTCGACGATTGCCCGACCGATTTCGTAATAGGTATAAACCATAGCCGTATTAACGGCCGTAACCGTACGCTTCCGGACGTCTGCGATTAGCTGCTCAATGCGCTCTGCCAAATCAATTTTCAGTTCCTCGCTCATATTTCAATCGTCGCCAGATTTTCCAGAATGAGCTTATTCAACCGGGCTTCTTCCTTGAGTTGTTCTTCGAACTCGGCTTTGAGGGAGGCGAAGCGTTCGGCGAAGTTAAAATCGTCTTCCTCCTCGGGAAGGCCGACATAGCGCCCGGGTGTGAGAACGTAATCGAGTTCGGCGACACGGGCTACGGGAACGGAGGCACAGAACCCGGGAACGTCTTCGTAGCGTCCGCCTTGGTTGCGCCAGTTGTGGTAAGTATCGGCAATGCGCGCGATATCTTCCGGACTGAATTCGCGGGTACGACGATTAATGAGGTGCCCGAGGTTGCGCGCATCAATGAAAAGGATTTCGCCGTTGCGTTCTCGGAAATGCCCGGACGCGTGGCGGTTGCGGCTAAGGAACCAGAGCGACGCGGGAATCTGAGTATTCAGAAAGAGCTTTGCGGGGAGATTGACAATGCAATCCACTAAGCCGGCATCGACCAAGGCTTTTCGGATTTCGCCTTCGCCGCCGCTCTTGGAGGTCAGTGCACCTTTTGCCAAAACAAATCCGGCTTGTCCGTTCGGCGCCAAGTGGTAAATAAAATGCTGAATCCACGCAAAATTGGCGTTCCCGGCGGGCGGGACGCCGTATTTCTAGCGGCCGTCGGAACGAAGTTTGTCACCGCTCCAATCGCTGTCATTGAAAGGCGGATTCGCGATGACGTAATCGACTTTCACATCGCGGTGCGCATCATTCAGAAACGAGCCTTCGGTGTTCCACGCGACCTGGGAGGCATCGATTCCGCGAATGGCGAGATTCATTTTGCAGAGGCGCCAAGTGGTCTGATTGCTTTCCTGCCCGTAAATGGAAATATCGTTGATAATGCCTTGATGCTCCCGGACGAATTTTTCACTTTGGACAAACATCCCGCCGGAACCACAACACGGGTCGAGGACACGCCCGTTGTAGGGTTCGAGCATGTTGACAAGTAATTCGACAACGCTTCTCGGCGTGTAGAACTGGCCGCCTTTCTTGCCTTCGGCGAGGGCGAATTCGCCCAAGAAATATTCGAAAACGTGTCCGAGCAAATCCGCGCTGTTCGTTGCCGTGTTTAACGTACTGTTGCCAATCAGGTCGATGAGTTCCCCGAGTCCGGTGGGGTCGAGATTGGGACGCGCGAACACCTTGGGCAATACGCCTTTGAGCGAGGGATTTTCCTTTTCGATCGCATCCATCGCATCGTCGATAAATTTTCCGATTTTCGGATCTTTGGCATTGGCGACCAAATTGCTCCAGCGAGCGACGGAGGGAACGTAAAAAATGTTTTCCGCCTTATATTCCTCACGGTCTTCCGGATCGGCACCTTCTGCGACTTCCGCCTGCAACTTGGCATACAGTGCCTCAAACGAAACGGAAATATAGCGCAGGAAAATGAGGCCGAGCACAACGTGCTTGTATTCGGCGGCATCGATGTTTTTGCGCAGTTTATCCGCCGCTTTCCACAAGCGTTTTTCCAAAGGGTCTTCTGAGAGTTCTTTTTTCTTCGCCATAGCAACAGAGGGATTATCTTCCAAACACCCTCTCTGTTTCAAGCCCGCGATTGGCATTGGCTGCACTTTTTCGGAAACGAAGCCCCGGAAATCCTAAACCGAGCGTAAAAACGCCTGCGGCGGGAGAGCTTAAAGGTTAAAGCTTAAGGCTTAAAGATCCGGACGGCTGTCGGCCCTCGGAAATTCATTTTTAGAGGAGTCCCGCAAGAGCATGTGGCTTATTCCATTGCGCCGCGGGCACGTAAACGGGTCTGTCTCCGTCACTTCGCGGCGCTTGTTTTTCATAGATTATCCGCGGGTTTCGGCTATTGCCTGCACCCGCGGTTATCCTATGTCGTGCACCTCCGGCGCACTAACTCAGATGCGCGGAAAGAAGAAAACTTAGGACAATGCACTAAAAACGAATTTCTAGAGCTTGCCTTAAGATCTGCCGCGGCAAATTTTAATCCCCCACGCGGCAAAAAAGACAAGTGATTCCGCGACGACGATGGAAGCGCCGGCGGGGAGCCCGTCAACATAGTAAGAAGCGTACAGGCCGACGATGCCCGTCAGGATCGAAATCGCGACGGATAAGGCCATCATTCGCCCGACCGAGCGCGTCAGAAGCTGAGCCGATGCGGCGGGGATGACGAGCAAGGCCGTCGTCAGCAACGCGCCGATGATACGTACCGAGGCGACGGACGCCAAGGCGACAAACGAAAGGAAAAGCACCTGCATCAGCTGCGGGCGCGCGCCGGCGAGCTGCGCATATTCCGGATCGCAGCTCGCGAGCTTCAGGGGCACGCGGAAAAACACAAAGAACAGCAATACCGCCAGGCAAGTCCCCGCGGCGACGCCGAGGTCCGCCCCGCTCACGCCGAGCACACTGCCGAACAGCAGGCTTGCGAAGTCGCGGAAAGACTGCGTCAGCGTCATCAGCAAAATCCCGAGGGCGAACATAAACGCAAGCAGCACGCCGATGGCGGAGTCTTCGGACATTTTCCGGCGCGAGGACAGCAGGCCGACGCCCAGCGCGGTAATCAACGCGGCGACGAAGGCTCCGAGGTAAAGCGAAAAGCCCAAGAGTGCGGCACCGACAACGCCGGGAAGAATCGTATGCGACAGCGCCGAAGTGATAAAAACGCTCTTCCGCAACACGACATAGCAGCCGAGCACGGCCGTCCCGGTGCCGATAAGGATAATGCTCGCAAACGCGCGAAGCATAAAGTCGTATTCCAAGGGTTCGACGAGCCAGGCGTAAAGCATTTCCATCTCAGAACGTCTCCACAAAATGTTCGCGGCAGGAGCAGGCGCGCACGGAATGCAGGCGCCCGTTCCGGATTTCCAAAATGGAATCAAAATGCCCCAACGCGTCGGACAAATCGTGCGTCGCCATAATCAGCGTAAGCGCCTCCCCGGTTTTTCCGAAAAGCATTTCGTCCATAATGTCGCGGGAGCGCGTGTCCAACCCGACGTAGGGTTCGTCGAGCAGGAGCAGGCGCGCCTCTTGGCAAAGCGCCCGGGCAAGCAGTACGCGTTGCTGTTGTCCGCCGGAGAGTTCTCCGATATTGCGGCGGGAGAGCTCGGCGAGCTTCAGTTTTTCCAAAGCCGCATCCGCCTTTTCCCAATCGAGCTTGGAATTTCCGGCAAAAAAGCGCTTTCGCACACGGCGGCCGAAGACGACCATTTCTCTCACGGAAATCGGAAACGCCCAATCGATACGGCTGCGCTGGGCCAGATAGCAGAGCTCCGGAATTTTCGCTTCCGGCGCATTGCCGAAGATGCGCACGCTTCCCGCAAGCGGCGCAAGCAAGCCGGCGAAAGTCCGCAGCAGGGTTGATTTCCCGCTCCCGTTGGCGCCGACCAGGGCCGCGCGGCATCTCTCGGGGATTGTCAGATCCACGCCTCTCAGAACCGGTTCACGACAACCGAGCGGCGCGACGGCCAGCCCCTCCGCACGAATCGGCGGCGTCGCAATGGTAAATCCGGAAAAATCAGTTTTCATTGTTTGGGGTTCCCGTAAAGCCACAAAATTTAGTCTCGGAAGATCGAGTTAAAAATTTGCGACAGCCTGCACTTGTACGGTTTTCTACAGTTCAAAATCGGCGGGAGCGATGAGGACGACGAATTCGCCCTTGAGATTGCGCCCGACAAGCTTCGGCAACACGTCCGCGATGGTGCCCGTAAGCACGGTTTCGTGGAGCTTGGTCAGTTCACGGGCGAAGCAAACAACGCGCTCGTTGCCGAGTACCTCCGCAATTTCTTCCGCAAAAGCACGGATGCGGTGGCAGGATTCGTAAACGGCGAGCGTGATTTTCGAGGCGCGATTTTCGTCCAGGAAGCGTCGCCGCGCCGCCGTCTTCGGAGGGAGAAAGCCGTGATAGGCGAAGGCATTGGTCGGCAGGCCACTGGCGGAGAGCGCGGTAATTAAGGCGCAGGGGCCGGGAATCGGTTCGACGACAAGCCCGCGGCGGCGGCACTCGCGCACCACGCGGAACCCGGGATCCGAGAGCGTCGGCGTTCCCGCATCGCAAACCAAAGCCACGCGGGCTCCGCCTTCGATTTTGGCGGCAATGCCCGCTGCGGAAGCCTGCTCGTTGTGCTCGTGATAAGCGATGAGCGGACGCTCGATGCCGAATTTCCGAAGCAGATTGCCCGTCGTTCGCGTATCCTCGCAAGCAATGCAGTCGGCCGCCTCTAAGGTTGCACGCGCACGCGGCGACAAATCGGAAAGGTTCCCGATCGGCGTCGCCACCACGCTCAGGCGCGGCACGCCGTTGTCTGCGGAAGCAGCGGCTTCCGGAGAAATACAATCTTCGTCCATCGACTTATCCATGGGCTCTATTGGACAACGATAAGCCGATTTTCGCAACGGAAATTCGAATCGCGCAATTCCGGGGCTTACCGCTTAGGGAATTCTGTTTTTTCCTGCGGCGGAAAAAGCGCCAAGCATCTCGCACCCGAGCGAACGCCTGCGGCGAAGAAAGAAGGGAAAACTGATAGTTGATAACGGATAAGTGAAGACGAGCAAGCCGCCAAGCATCGAGCATCAATGTTACCGATCTCTGGTTTCGCCCGCCTCTTCTTTAATCTTTAACCTTTAATCTTTTTTACAAAGAACCCTATCCGTTATCAGTTATCCACTATCCCTTCCACCACAGGCCCTTTATGTCTGGTTTCGCCCCAGGCTCTTTAAGCTCTTTTCCGCCTGCTCCATTGCGCCGCAGGCAGGTCGGGGACGTATCGAAGTCACTTAGCGGCGCATGGGTCCGGAGGCCTGTCTGCGGGTTTCGCCTATGACCTGCACCCGCGGTTATCCTATGTCGTGCACCTCCGGCGCACTAACTCAGATGCGCGGAAAGAAGAAAACTTAGGACAATGCCCTAAAAACAAATTTCCAGAGTTAGCCTTAAACTTCCAAGCGCCCATTATTCACCAAAGCACTTAGCCGTTATCAACTATCAGTTATTCCCTTTCTCACAAGCTCCGCGTCCCAAAACAGCCTCGCGCTTTCCGCCGTAATTCCGGACATCGACAAGTACCGAGTCCGCAATAAATTCGCACTCGCATGCCCCATTTCCTGCTGCAACAAGTAAAAATTCTTAAAAAACTTCGCGTGGTAACTCGCGAAAGTATGCCGCAAAACGTCCTGGGGCCAGGTCGTTTCTCCGATATTCCAGCCGGCGCTACGCCGCACGCGCAGCCAACGCTTATCAAAATTTTTCGGCACAATCGGTTCCCGCGCAAAGCAAGCAAGCCCGATTCGGTCTTTCCGCTCGAGAAGCAGCTCCCGCAGGGGTTCGTGAATCGTCACGTGACGCGCCCCGCCGGTTTTCGAATTGTACGGCGAAATGCGGACGACGTTTTCTTCCAGATCGATATCGCCCCAGCGCAGGCGCGACACTTCCCGCGGGCGAATTCCGCCGAAGAGCATCAGCGCAAACGGGATCAGGCAAAGCCCCGATTCGCAGCGCCGGGCCGCCTCCAAGAGCCGGCGGACCTCCTCAAGCGTCAAGGGAACAATCTCCTTTTCCCGCACGCGCGGCGTGGTCGTCGCCGTGACGGGGTTGAAATTCACCCAACGCCGTTTTTCCGCATAATTAAAAATGGAATGCAAAATTGCACGTCCCTTGCGGCGCTGCTGGGCGGTCGGGAATACGGAATCGATCAGCGTCTGCACCTGCTCGTGTGTCACGGCTCGCGCCCGGCAACGCAGAAACTCGGGGCAACACTCGCCGATGCGCCGCATCACCTGCTTGTAATCGCGCTCCGTGCGGGAACGCCAGCCCTCCTTTTTCTCCGAGAAAATCCGGTAAAGCTTGTCAACGGAAACGCTCAAACGGCTGCGGCTCAAACTTTCTTCGCCCAATTTAATGATTTTTCTCAACGAAGTGATTGTACGTCCCCGCCCTGCCGCCTCCCTGAGCTCGAGCGTGAGGCGCGCCGCATCCGTCAGACTCAAGCCCGTTCCCGCCAAAAGCACGCGGGCCGCCGCCGCTTCGTTATCTGTCATCCATGCCTGCTCGTTCATAGCGGGAAAAGCTTAAAGGCAGGGCTGGGACGATGAAAGTTGAGAGCGCCGGAAACCCGTCAACGCTCCGGCGGACCTAAAGGCCGACAAAAAAACAGGCGCCCCCTCGCGGGAACGCCTGTTTTTTTGTAATCTCGATTACTCGGTTTAGAGATTGTCGAGAATGTCGCCGAGGTTGGCGAAGTCCTGAGAGCCGGTGCTCGTGGACATCGAAGCCGGAGCGCTGTTGCGTTCCGAAACCGGACCGCGGACGCGTTCGTAAGCATTGATTTCCGCCTGGAGCTGGGCCGGGTCGTAGTTCGCAGCCTTGATCGAGAGACCGATGCGGCGTTCGTCCTTGTCAATCTTGATGACGCGGGCCGAAACGTCCTGGCCGAGCTTGAGCACGTCCTTGATCTTTTCAACGCGTTCTTCGCTGATCTGCGAGATGTGAACGAGGCCGTCGATTTCGTCGGCGAGTTCGATGAAGGCGCCGAAGTTCGCGATCTTGGAGACCTTACCGGAGACGATGTCGCCGATGTGGAACTTGCGGTCGATGTCATCCCACGGGTCATCCTGCGTCTGCTTGATGCCGAGAGCGATGCGCTGCTGGTCAGCGTCAACGTCGAGAACGATGGCTTCGACTTCGTCACCCTTCTTGAGCATTTCGCCCGGGTGGTTGATGTGACGCGTCCAGCTCATGTCGGAGACGTGAACCATACCGTCGATGCCTTCTTCGAGTTCGACGAACGCACCGAAGGTCGTGAGATTGCGGACCTTGCCGTGAACGCGAGCGCCGACCGGGTAGTTGTGGCGAACCATTTCCCACGGATTCTGTTCGAGCTGGCGGATGCCGAGGGAGATCTTCTGTTCTTCCTTGTTGATGCCGAGGATGACGGCGTCAACTTCCTGACCGATCTTGAGAACGTCGGACGGCTTCGTGATGCGCTTCGTCCAGGAGAGTTCCGTGACGTGAACGAGACCTTCAACGCCCTGTTCGAGTTCGACGAATGCGCCGTACTGAACGAGGTTGACGACCTTGCCGTGAACCTTCGCGCCGACCGGGTACTTCTTTTCGATGGAGTCCCACGGATTGCTCGTGCACTGCTTGAGGCCGAGCGAAACGCGTTCGCGGTCGCGGTCGATTTCGATGATCATAACGTCGATTTCTTCGCCGACCTTGAGGACTTCGCTCGGGTGCGAGATGCGGCCCCAGCTCATGTCCGTGATGTGGAGAAGACCGTCGAGACCGTCGAGGTCAACGAACGCACCGTAGTCGGTGATGTTCTTGACAACACCGCGGCGGATGTCGCCCGGCTTGACTTCTTCGAGGAGGGCGCGGCGCTTTTCGTTGCGCTGTTCTTCGATCAGTTCGCGGCGCGAAATGACGAGATTCTTGCGTTCGAGGTTGATCTTGAGGATCTTAAAGTCGTAGGTCTGACCGATGTACTGGTCGAGATTCTTCGGCGGCTGAACGTCGATCTGCGAAGCCGGGAGGAAAGCGTCGATACCCATCGAGACGATGAGACCGCCCTTAACCTTGGCCTTAACGCGACCCGACATAACCGAGCCTTCTTTGCATTCGGCAACGATGGTTTCCCAGTTCTTCTTCTGTTGCGCCTTGTCGTAAGAGATGACGGGAGCGCCGCTACGGTCTTCCGCCTTTTCCAAATAGACTTCGATCTCGTCGCCGATTTGGATTTCGCTGACGTCCGCAAATTCGTTTGCGGGAATGACGCCTTCGGATTTTCCGCCGATATCGACAACAACGCTGTTGTCGCGGATTTCGATAACCGTGCCCTTAACGATCGAGCCCGGAATGAGTGAGTTGAGGCTGCCGCTTTCTGCGAGCAGCTGTTCCATGATGGAGGACATATTGATTCTTTCTGTATCTGCGGGAACGCGAGTTCACGCAGGGTTGATGGTTATTGCTTTTCCTTTTTCACCGGAACGGGCACCCGCCCGAACGGCAAAAGGAATGACAATCATGGACGAGAACGCCCCGCTTGAAAAGCCAAAACTGAGCTTCCCGCAAGAAAATCGACAACCAAGGATTAGAGATTAAAGATTAAAGAAAGGTGAGGCGAAACCAGAGATCGGTAACCTTGATGCTCGATGCTTGGCGGCTTGCTCGTCCTCACTTATCCGTTATCAACTATCAGTTTTCCCTTCTTTCTTCGCCGCAGGCGTTCGCTCGATGTTTGATGCTTGGCGCTTGTTCCGCAGGAACTCCGCCTCTTCGGGGCCTCCGCATCGTCATAAAAGCAAAAAACCCGCATTGCTGCGGGTTTTTAAATGGCGGGATGGACGGGGCTCGAACCCGCGACCTCCTGCGTGACAGGCAGGCGCTCTAACCAGCTGAGCTACCACCCCAGGTCGGATACAACCTCAATCGAAATTGTATAAGCCTAACTAAATCCTTTTTTCCGGTTAAAGTCAAGCGATTTTAAAATTTTTTAAAACTTTTTTTAAGTCCGCCGGAATTTCGCTCTGGGAACGCAGTTCGCCGCTCACCGGATTGATACTTGCATAAACGCTTGTCCACGAGCCGCGAGCCGCAACCTGCTCTTGTCCGTCCCGCAGGCAAACGACTTCAAAGAGCCAATGAAGCGCAACGGAGTCTTCTGCCGGCAGAGCGCGCGGACGAATTTTCACACGCACGCAATCGCCGTAGCGCAACGGCGCGAGGAAACTGGCCTCCACGCGCACCCGCGGCCAGCCGGAAAGCATTCCCGCGTCTTCGCTTACCAAAGCGAGGCCGTACTTCCGGAAGAATTCCCCTTCCGCGTTCTCCGCCCAGCGCAGAATTTGCGAGAAGTGTACGATGCCCGCCATGTCCGTTTCCGAAAAACGCACGCCGAACGGCTCTGAAACATAGAATTCCATAGAACAAAACTAATTCCGCGGGGAAATTCCGCAAAGCAAAAACCGAGCAATCTAATTTGAACTGAAGAAATCTTCCGGGACTTCCCGGCAAACCGTCTCGTCACTGAATGTAAGATAAAAATCGTAAGGGAACAAAAGCGTGTCCGCAACCAACCCGACCGGCAAGATTAGCGATGAGACCACGATATTGGGCACAAGCGTTTCATCGAAAATATTTCCCGCCGCCAGATCGATCGTGTTATCCGCGAGAAAACCGAAAATGCTTCGTGTCTTATAAAACGGCTCGCGCACGCGCTCCCGCTCCTCCAACGTCAGACACCCGCAGAGCAGGAGCGCACTAAACGTCGCAAACGACAAAACGGTAAAAATTATGACACTTCGTATTTGCGGCTTCATGGCGTTGGCGTTATCCGGGGTTCTACTTTCGGCGTCGCGCCTTGGCTTTGACGGCGGGGAAGTACGGCTTGGATTTTCTCTCCGGAGCGGGCGTTCCCGAAGACCCTTTTTTAAGTAAAGCGATTTGATCTCGCAAGAGCGCCGCTTTTTCAAATTCGAGGCGATCGGCGGCAGCGAGCATTTCTTCTTCCAGCTCGGCAAGGACGGCGGCAACATCTTCGTCCTTCGTACCTTCCGCTGCCATGAGTAGCGTTCCCGCATCCTCTTCCGGTGGCGGGAGCAAACTGGCCTGAACGGCTCGGCGTACTCCTCGCGGGGTAATCCCGTGTTCGGCGTTATATGCGGTCTGGCGTTCCCGTCGCAGTTGACAAATCGCGATAGCGCGCGTGAGCGACTGCGTCATCACATCGGCGTAGAGAATAACGCGGCCGTTTTCGTGGCGGGCCGCGCGTCCCGCCGTTTGGATAATCGAGGTTTCGCTACGCAGAAAACCTTCCTTGTCCGCATCGAGAATTGCGACGAGAGCGGCTTCGGGGATGTCCAAGCCTTCACGCAGTAAGTTGACTCCGATGAGTACGTCAAATGCGCCTTGGCGCAAACGGCGAAGAATTTCCACGCGTTCGATAGCGTCGATGTCCGAATGTAAATATTCCGCGCGCATGCCGCGTTCCCGCATAAATTCGCAGATGTCTTCGCTCATGCGCTTGGTCAATGTCGTGACGAGCACACGTTCACCGTGTTCAATCGCAAGCATCGATTCATGAATTACATCTTCAATCTGTCCCTTAATCGGGCGCACTTCCATCACGGGATCCAGCAGTCCTGTCGGTCGAATAATCTGCTCGGCAACAACGGAAGAGTTCTCTAATTCGAAGGGCGCGGGTGTGGCAGAAACGAAAACTGTTTGAGGGACAACGTCGTCAAACTCTTCCGGCTTGAGCGGGCGATTTTCCACCGCGCTCGGTAGGCGGAAGCCGAATTCCACGAGGCGGTTTTTGCGGGAACGGTCTCCGTGCGACATGCCGTGAATCTGCGGGAGCGTAACGTGCGATTCGTCGATGAAAACGAGGAAATCTTTCGGGAAAAAGTCTAACAGGCACCATGGACGCTGCTCCGGTGTCCGCCCGCCGATGTGCATGGAATAATTTTCGATACCGAAGCAGAACCCTGTCTCACGCAGCATTTCGATGTCGTTTTCCGTACGCATACGGATGCGCTGGGCTTCGAGCAATTTTCCCGCGCGCTCGAATTTCGCGACCTGTTCATCGAGCTCGGCTTGGATTTTTACAATTGCGGCGTTAATGCGTTCCCGTGTCGTAATGTATTGGCTTGCAGGATATAAATCGAAACGCTCAAGCCGGGCTCCCGCACGTCCGGTCACGGGATCAAGCTCGCGAATGCTTTCGACTTCATCGTCAAAAAACGTGATACGAATCGCCGTTTCCATGTACGCGGGAAACACGTCGACAGTGTCACCGCGTACACGAAACGAGCAGCGCTCCAGTTCGACATCGTTGCGTTGGTAGACATTGGCGACAAGGCGTTCGAGCAATTCATCGCGTCTTAAGCGCATGCCAACGCGCATCGGAATCATCATTTCTCGAAAATCCTGCGGCGAGCCCAAGCCGTAAATACAGGAAACGGATGCGATGACGATGACGTCACGACGGGAAAGCAGGGCCGAGCTTGCCGCGATACGCAGACGTTCAATGTCGTCATTAATTGCAGAGTCTTTTTCGATGTAGGTATCCGTCGCGGGAACGTAGGCTTCCGGCTGATAATAATCGTAGTAACTGATGAAATATTCGACCGCGTTGTCGGGGAAAAAGTGTTTGAATTCGGAATAGAGTTGCGCGGCGAGCGTTTTATTGTGCGAGATAATCAACGTCGGGCGTTGCACGCGCTCGATAATATTGGCCATCGAAAAGGTTTTTCCGGATCCGGTAACGCCGAGCAGTGTCTGATACTTATTTCCCCGCTCGATACTGCGTGCGATGAGGTCGATTGCCTGCGGCTGGTCGCCCGTCGGATTAAATTCCGATGAGAGCTTAAAAGGCTTTTCGCCGCTGGTAAAAACGCCGTCCGACATCTTCCGAAATTCTTTGATGTTCGCGTCGGGAAATCAATTTTTATCTTGCGGGAAGAAAAACGCGGGAAGAAAATTTTGACATGCTCAAAAAGATTGTCTCACTGCTTTCATTTGCCCTTTTATCCGGAGCCCTGCTCACCGCCCCCGCCTACGCGCAGGAAAAGCCGGGAAATACGCAACAAGAGCAATCGAAAATTACCCAGCAAGAATTTAAGGTTAGCCCCGCAGTCATCCAAAAAATGACAAAAAAAGATCGTGATAAAGACACCTACATCAAGACCTTCTTCTTGCGTGCCGGGGTCCACGCATGGGAAGACGGGCGCTCTTTGACTTACGACGAAGCCAATAATTTACTTATCGTCAAACAGGATGAATGGAGCTTGAACCGCATCGGAAGGATCATCACTTCCATGACCAAAGCCCTCGCCAGCCCAAAATCGGAAATTGTTGTCGTTGACGCCAGAATAATTCCCGTTAACAGCAGAGGCGGTGTCGTTGCCTCCGAAAGATCGCCGAAGGCAGATGCAACAAAACGAGAAACGGGCTCATCCAATCAGGAGCCAATAAAATTCCTCCGAAGAGAATTTAAAATCCGGCCGGACGCGCTTGCATACATAATGAGTCTGAACAATCAGTTTAGCCAAGCACTCAACACAGAAGAAATAAGTGCCGACAAGGCAAGCCTCCTCAAATGCTTCTTCTTTCGCAGCGGAATTCACCCGTGGGAAGGCGTGCGCTCTTTAACCTACGACGAAGCGCGCAATGTAATTATCGTCGATCAGGACGAACGAAGCTTGAACCGCATTGAGAAAATTATCAACTTCATCGATACGCTCACAAAACCCGAAACTCCCTCTCCGCGCCAAGCTACACAGCATTCTTACCTCGGAGAAACAGCGCTCACTTGGGAAAAAGCGTTTCCGGACGGTTTGATTAAGGCCGGCGAAAAAGCGAACAAAGCCAAGCCCGACGCCGTCAAAACGCTCAAGGGCAAGTTCGTCGCCGTTTATAATTCCGCAAGCTGGTGCGGCCCCTGCCGTATGTTCACGCCGGAATTGGTAAAGTTTTACAAGAAAAACCAAAAGCAGATAGAAATCGTCTTCAAGTCCGCCGACAAATCGGAAGAGGCGATGATTGCCTACGCCAAGAAAAACAAGATGAAATGGTTGGCGATTCCGTTCGGCAAGCGCTGCACGACGAAATCCGCCAACGGCATCCCGCATTTCGTCGTTTACACCCCGGACGGCGAGCTGTTTACCGAAATTTCCGGAGCCGGCGAGAGATCCAAAAAAGCGCTCGAAGCCCTTTCCGACGGCATGAAGGAATGGTACAAAGAGCACAAGAAGCGCTAAGCCTCAGACATCTCCGA
This sequence comes from Candidatus Spyradenecus sp., assembly GCA_045651925.1. GTDB lineage: Bacteria > Verrucomicrobiota > Verrucomicrobiia > Opitutales > UBA953 > Spyradosoma. Next base: position 20,103 of record JAZRTJ010000032.1, read on the forward strand.
ATACAAAAAAGCGTTCCCGGGCAGGGAACGCTTTTTTTCATCGCTCAAAGTAGCGGGTAAGCGGCAGGACGACATCTTCGCCGCAGGTCAGCGAAATCCAGCCCGCCTTGGCACGAGCCGCCTCCTTTTCCAAAGCCGCATGCTCCCGCGAAGCCATTTCCGCATAAAGACTGCGGAACGCATTGTCCGCCCGAAAACTGCCTTCGGAAAGCGTTTCGGCGTCAATAACGTTCCAATTCCCCGCAAGCGGCCATTGCTTTTCGACGGGGTCGTTGACATTGATTAAAACAACATCGTGGCGGCGCGCCAGCATTCCGAGCGAGCGCGTCCACTGTTCCCGTGCCTCAAGAAAATCGGAAATGACAAAAATCACGGTACGCTTTTTCAGCAGGCGATGCATCTGCGTCAGCGCACCCGCGATATCGGTCTTCCGCCCCTGCGGCTCGGTTGCGACAAGCTCGCGGATCATGCGCAGGACGTGAGCTTTCCCGCTGCGCATCGGCAAATGCTTTTCAATGCGATCGGAAAACATCAGCATGCCGACCTTGTCGCGGCTGCGCACGGCACTCAGAGCGAGCAATGCGGCAATTTCCGCCTGCGTCCGAATCTTCGTTTTTTCTCCCGAGCCGAAAAGCCCGGAAGCCGAAACGTCAATCGCCAGTAAAACGTGAAGCTCGCGTTCCTCGACGTATTTTTTGACGAACGGCGCTCCCATGCGCGCGGAAACGTTCCAGTCGATGTCGCGCACATCGTCGCCGAGTTCGTATTCGCGTACTTCCTCAAACTCGATTCCCCGCCCTTTGAAACGGGAACGGTAAGCACCGCCGACCATATTGTCCACGGCACGGCGCGTCCGAATTTCCAAACGGCGCACCTCCGAAATCAGTTCTCCGACGTCCATAGATAGTATCTAAACGATTTTGCGGGAAACGAATGCGTTACGGGGTCTTCAGGTTTTCCAAAATGAAATTCACGATGTCGTGCGACGAAATATTTTCCGCCTCAGCCTCGTAGGACGGCGCCACGCGGTGAGCGAGAATATCGACGGCAACGGCCTTGACGTCCTGCGGGACGACGTAAGCGCGTCCGTCCAAGAATGCATGAGCGCGTGCGGCGAGAGCCAAGGCAATCGGGGCGCGCGGCGACGCTCCGACGGCGACCCAGTCCCGGATGCGCGAAAGGTCCACTTCGCTTTGGCGGCCCGAGAGCGCATCACGCTTGCCCGGACGCGTCGCGATGACGAGGTCGAGGATGTAATCCAGGATTTTTTCGTCCATGTAAATCTTATCGAGCCACTTGCGCGCTTCGAGAATTTCGTCGAGCGTGCAGACCTGCGAAACCGCCAGGTTGTTTTCCGGATGCGCCATCCGTTCGACGACGAGGCGTTCTTCGGAGCGCGACGGATAATCGATTTTTACTTTGAAAAGGAAACGGTCGATCTGAGCTTCCGGGAGCGGATAGGTGCCTTCCTGCTCAATCGGATTTTGCGTCGCCATAACAAGGAAGGGGTGCGGCAACTTATGCGTTTCGCCGCCGATGGTCACCTGCTTTTCCTGCATGGCTTCGAGCAATGCCGCCTGAACCTTCGCGGGGGCGCGGTTAATTTCGTCGGCCAGCACGATGTTGGCGAAAATCGGCCCGAGGCGCACGGAGAACTCGCTCTTGGCGGCATTGTAAATAGTCGTGCCCATCACGTCGGCAGGAAGCAGGTCCGGCGTAAACTGCACGCGGGAGAACGAAGCGCCGATGGCCTGGGAAAGCGTCTTGATAGCCAGCGTCTTGGCCAAGCCCGGCAAGCCTTCCACGAGCAAATGCCCGTTCGTAAGCAGCCCCATGATCATTCGCGTCACCAGGGTGTCTTGCCCGGCAATGACACGCCCGATTTCAATTCTCAATCGGCTGACAAATGCCGAGGCCGCACGAATGTTTTGCTGAAGTTCGTTGAGTTCGTTCTGTTCCATAATTTTTTCTGATTATAAAAAACAGCGGCACAAAATCCAAAATTTTTCTTTTATTCCGACGTTTTAAGTCCGTCGCCTTTCGTTTCGTTCTTTAATCTTTACGGCTTTCGCGTTAGTCTCTCCGAGAAAAATGGCTTCGCACTCGCTCATCAGATACGACAAAAAACGGCTCGGAAACGCGCCGGGGATTGTCGGCGTCGATGAAGCCGGACGCGGTTGCTTCGCAGGTCCCGTCGTCGCAGGAGCCGTTTGGGTCCAACGCAAATTCTATGAAGTGTCAACCCCGGTGCGCCGGGCCGGATTCATCAACGACTCCAAACAACTCTCTCAGGAAACGCGCGAAGAAGTCTTTGCCCTGATCGAACACTGGGAACGAAGCGGCAACCTGATTTTCTCCGCGGGAACGGCCAGCGTACGCGAAATCGACACGCTGAATATCCTCGGGGCCTCGCGCCTGGCCATGCAACGCGCCGTCGCCGGAGTTCTGGAAAAATTCAATGCCGCCGCCCCGGAAGGTACGCCCTGCCCCTTCGCCACCGCCGGCGCCGACGATGCCCCGCTCTTCGACAAAGGCATTTCCTTCCCGCCGATGCTCGTGGACGGACGTCCGCTCGTCCCCTTCGCCTGGCGCCACGAAGCCATCGTTAAAGGCGACGCCACCAGCCTCGCCATCGCCCTCGCCTCGATCGTCGCCAAGGTCACGCGCGACCGCCTGATGTGCGACTTCGACAAAGCATTTCCGCAGTACAATTTCTCCGAACACAAGGGCTACGGCACGCCGACGCATATTGCCGCCATCCGCACCCACGGCATCACGCCGTTGCATCGCATGAAATTCCTGCGCAACCTCGCCGCCAACTCTCCGCAACAAATCGCCGGCCTCGAAGACCTCTTTCCGCCGGAAAGCGCCGCCCCGCCACAGAGCGAATTCTCTTTTCTGTAGGGAGAAAGAGCTTAAAGATTAGGGCTTAAAGCTTAAGGCAAAATTCGTTTCAAGAGCATTGTCCTAAGTTTTCTTCTTTCCGCGCATCTGAGTTAGTGCGCCGGAGGTGCACGACATTGGATAACCGTTCCACGGGAATCACCCCAAAGCCGTAATGCCCCTCTCTTTAAGACTTCTTTCCATCCCACCAAACGGGACTAATTTCATACAAAAAAGAGCGTCTCGCTACCCCCGAAGCACTCTTTTTGCAATGTTTCCTCTAAAAAATGAATTTCTAGAGGTGCCTTAAGCATAAAAAACTACAAAAGACGGAGAATCCGATTGACTTTCTCGGCTTCTTCCGCAACCTTGCGCCTGCCGTCGGTAGTGGGCGGGGTGCTTTGGGATTCCCCTCTGTCCGTCTTTATGGATTCAGTTCCTCGTGCCGACGGCTTTTTTATTTCTTGCAATTCCACCGTATAGAGGCGATGTCCGGCAGAAACGCTTTCTTTCACGCGAATGTCCGCATTCTAAGGTAGTGTGGCCGAGAGAATTTCGCCCGGAGGCATAGCTACAGCACAGCCCCTTCCGGAAGCTCTTCCATGATAGACTCAAGGCCTTTTTCAATTGGACCTTTCGGGTCGTGTTCTTCGACACACCGCAGCCACCATTCCGCCTGAATCTCCAGCGAAATGCACTCGTGGCAAGGCGGTAATTTACCAAACTTACCCAGATACATGTCCTCAATTTCTCTTCGCGAAATTGTCATTTGTTGCCTTTGGTAAACGTTTCCAGGATATTTGTCAAGGATGCCCAGACTTCCGGAGCAGCCGATTTTGCTATCAGCCTCGCCATCTCCGAATCCGTGTAATCTCCATGCATGGCCCCAAACTGAGCCATCAGCTCCGAGTTTGAGCTCTGCCTTTTATAATACGCGTCAGAATGTCCAAACCGAAGGCACCCGCCTGCTCCAAGAGACTTGTTTCGTGTAATTGTCCCAACGTAGTCAGACAGGGATCGCAAAACGCCCGAGCGCGTTCGACTTGCGAAGTCCGCAGCGTACGGATCCGCGAAACATAAAGCCGCTCCTTCCGGATCGCGCCGCTCAAGACACCTCGCGAACCACCACGCACGAACATTGTTTGCATCTGATTCGCCTATCCCCGCTACTGCAAAGTAATTGCTTGAAACAACACTTTCCGACGCTTTTACATCCTCAAAAAAATCATAAACCTTTTTAGGCTCAATCCCAAGAGCGCGTAGCTTTGCGTCGCTTACCTTCGACGAAAGAAAGCACGCGCTGCGCCGTCGGTACGGTCCCCGATTCGGCAGAGTAATTTACTTCCGATACGCCGGAAAAACGCTCGAAGCGTCAAAAACCGCTTTACAAGCACGCGTGAAAACGTTTTCATAGGCGACTTCTTATGCAAAAAACTAAGAAATCCATCGCAAAACGGTTCAAAGTGACCGGCAGCGGCAAACTCATGCGTCGTTCGCCTAACACTCGCCACCTCCTCCGCAACAAGAGCACGAAAGCACGTCGTCGCTCCGGAGCTGACAAGCGAGTCGATGAAGGCTTCGAAAAGACGTTTAAGTCTGCAATGCCGTTTGCTTAATCCCTAACCAAGGAAATTAAGAGCCCAAACAATAACTGCACTTGCCGGGTGAACTTAAAATGACGACCCGGCGGTCTTAAAAAAGTAGAAGTAAAAACATGTCACGTGTAACAAACTCTCCCGCAACCCGCGCACGCCGCAAACGCGTCCTGAAACAGGCGAAAGGCTACTTCGGGTTGAAATCCCGTGCCTACACGCACGCTAACGATGCGGTCAATCGCGCGCAGAAATATGCCTACGTGCACCGCCGCCACAAGAAGCAGGACTTCCGCCAGCTCTGGATCGTCCGCATCAACGCGGCTTGCCGTCCTCTCGGCATCACCTACAGCCGCCTGGTTGCCGGTCTGAAGAAAGCGGAAATCATCATCGACCGCAAGAACCTCAGCGAACTCGCGATTCACGACGCCGCTGCTTTCGCCGCGATCGTCGAAAAAGCAAAAGCCGCTATCGCATAAGTTTTATTAACTGAATTTCAAAAAGGAAACGTTCCCGCAGACAAAACGCTGCGGGAACGTTTTTTATATACCTCACACCCGAAGCAAGCGGGATAAGCCCGAAGAAATCCGCGCCCGGGCACAATTAACTTTCTCATCACAATTCGCCTGCCGGGCGAAGACAGAAATTTCGCTTTTCATTGAAAATGAATTCTGATAGCTTGGACCTCTTAATTTTTACACAGAAAACAAAACACATAATGGCAAAAGCATCTAAAACCAAAAAAACGGTCTCCAAGGTAAAGATTGAAGCCGTCGAAGCTCCCGCTCAGGCGGAAGTTATCGCGACGCCGACGCAGTCGGAAGTCGATTCGTTCAAGCAGTGGATCCTCTACCATTTGCGTTGCACGCTCGCCTGCAATAAGAACACGGCGACGACGCATGATTGGCTTTTCGCGACGAGCTGCGCCGTCCGCGACCTGATTCACCACCGCTTCATCAACACGCAGTCCGTGCACGTCAACGAAAAGACGCGTCGTTGTTACTACCTTTCCGTCGAATACCTGATGGGCCGCCTGCTCCGCAACAATCTCTCCAGCGCAGGCTTGCTCGAAACGGCTCAGGCCGCTTTGAAGGAACTCGGCGTTGATCCGGAAGCCGTCCTCGAAGAAGAAAAGGATATGGGTCTCGGCAACGGCGGTCTCGGCCGTCTCGCCGCCTGCTTCCTGGACTCCCTCGCCACGCTCGACCTTCCGGCAATCGGTTACGGGATTCACTACGAATTCGGTCTTTTCCGCCAGACGTTCTCGAACGGCTACCAGGTTGAAAACGCCGACAACTGGCTTTTCTCCGGCAACCCGTGGCACGTTCAGCGCGCCACCCGCCGCGTCGAAGTTCCGCTTTACGGCCATGTCGAACTCGCTTACGACGAAAACGGCCACCTCAAGCCGCGCTGGGTGAACACGACCCCGATCATCGGTGTTCCGTGGGATATTCCGATTGTCGGCTACAAGGCCAAGACGATTAACTTCCTCCGCCTCTGGGAAGCCAAGGCAACCCGCGAATTCGACTTCCACAAGTTCAACGAAGGCGGCTACATCGAAGCAATCCGCGAAAAAGCCAACAGCGAAACCGTCTCGAAGGTGCTCTACCCGAACGACAAGACCGCCGTCGGCCGCCAGCTCCGCCTCGTTCAGCAGATCTTCTTCGTCTCCTGCTCGCTCCAGGACATCATCCGCCGTCACAAGAAGGAAAACGGCACGCTCGACACGCTCGTCGAAAAGGCTGCCATCCAGCTCAACGACACGCACCCGACGATTGCAATTCCGGAATTGATGCGTCTTCTCATGGACGTCGAAGGCTTCTCCTGGGACAAGGCTTGGGATACGGTTACGAAGGTCTTCGCCTACACGAACCACACCCTGCTTCCGGAAGCGCTCGAAAAGTGGAGCGTACCGCTGTTCGAAAAGGTCCTCCCGCGTCACCTCCAAATCATTTACGAAATCAACCGCCGCTTCCTCCTCGAAGTCGACAAAAAGTGGCCGGGCGACGAATCCAAGAAGCGCGAACTCTCCATCATCGAAGAAGGTTCGGTCAAGCAGGTCCGCATGGCGTACCTCGCCGTTATCACGAGCCACTCGACGAACGGGGTTGCCGCGCTCCACACGGAATTGCTCAAGCAGACGCTCTTCCACGATTTCTACGAAATGTATCCGGAACGCTTCAACAACAAGACGAACGGCATCACGCCGCGTCGTTGGTTGCTCTCCTGCAACAAGGGGCTTTCCTCGCTGATCAATGAAAAGATCTCCGGCGATTGGCCGAAGGATCTCGACCTGCTCCGCGGCCTTGAAAAATACGCCGATGACGTTGCCTTCCAGCAGCGCTACATGGACATCAAGCGCGAAAACAAAGTCGAGCTCGCACGCATCATCAAGAAACTCTGCAACATCGAAGTTTCTCCGGATGCCCTCTTTGACGTCCAGATCAAGCGTCTGCACGAGTACAAGCGCCAGCACCTGAACCTCCTGCACATCCTGACGCTCTACTACCGCCTCCTCAACGACCCGAAGTTCGAAATGACGCCGCGCGTCTTCGTTTTCGGCGCCAAGGCTGCTCCGGGCTACGACATGGCCAAGCACATCATCCACGCCATCAACGCAGTCGGCGAAAAGATCAACAACGACCCGCGCGTGAACGGCAAGATCAAGGTGGCCTTCCTTCCGGACTACCGCGTCTCCCTGGCAGAAAAAATCATTCCGGCAGCAGACCTCTCGGAACAGATTTCCACCGCCGGTAAGGAAGCTTCCGGAACGGGCAACATGAAGCTCGCTCTCAACGGCGCTCTCACCATCGGTACGCTCGACGGCGCAAACGTCGAAATCGGCGAAGAAGTCGGCGACGACAACATCTTTATCTTCGGTCTCACCGTCGATGAAGTGAAGAAACTCCGTCAGCGCGGCTACAACCCGTGGGAATACTACAACCGCGACGAAGAGCTCAAGGCCGTTCTCGGCTGGCTCGCAGGCGACTATTTCACGCCGAATCAGCCGGGCTCCCTCGCTCCGGTCGTTCGCAGCCTCCTCGACGGCGGCGATCCGTTCCTCGTCCTCGCAGACTACCGCTCCTACGTCGAATGTCAGGAACGCGTCGGCAAAGCCTTCCAGGACAAGGCCAAGTGGGCGAAGATGGCGATCCTCAACACCGCACGCGTCGGCAAGTTCTCTTCCGACCGTACGATTTCGGAATACGCCAACGACATCTGGAAACTCAACCCGCTCTCCGTTGAACAGAACAACGTTGAATGGGCGATCTCCATCAAGGAGTAATTCGTTTCCGATTACAAAAAACGTTCCCGTGATTTCACGGGAACGTTTTTTTTATGCTCTCCGAAAACAAAAAAAGAAGCAGGTTCACCCTGCTTCTTTTTTTGTTTTGCCGGAACGGAATTACCAGGCAAAGGATTCGCCGTCGCCGACGGACTTCGTGAATTCGACGAGCAATTGGACGCATTGCTCGACGACCGCGATATCGACGACTTCGCCCGGCGTGTGCATATAGCGCAGCGGCACGGAAATCAGGCCGGCGGCCACACCGCCGTTGGCCATCTGGATTACGCGGGCATCCGTCCCCGTCGGACGGGATTCGGCTTCGAGCTGATACGGAATGCCGAGCTTTTCCGCTGCGGCGACCAGCTTATCGAAAACAATCGGATTGATGTTCGGTCCGCGGCAAATGACGGGACCGCCGGAAAGCGTCACGCGTCCGAATTTGCGGTTGTCCGCATCCGGGTGGTCCGTGGAGTGCGTCACGTCAATCGCGATGCCGACCGTCGGGTTCAAGCCCTGCGCCGCCGTTTGCGCCCCGCGCGTACCGATTTCTTCCTGAGTCGTTGCGACCGCATCGACGCGCACGGCGAGTTTCTTCTCCTTGGCGAGACGGCGGGCGGCTTCCATGGCGATGTAGCAACCGGCACGGTCGTCAAACGCACGTGCGACGGCGACGGAGCCGTTCAGGATTTCGACCGTCTCGTCGTAAACCGCGGGATCGCCGATGGCTACGCGTTTCAAAGCCTCTTCGCGGGAGGTCGCGCCGATGTCGATCCACATTTCGTGGACTTCGGGCACCTTCGTACGGTCGGCCGGGCTCATCAGGTGAACCGCACGCTTGCCGGTCACGCCGAGCACGATGCCGTTTTTCGTCATAATCAAAACGCGGCGCCCGCTCGGGATAATCAAATCGTGCCCGCCAAGCAGATTGAAATAGAGAAAGCCCTTGTCATCGACATAGGAAATTTGGAGCCCGAGTTCGTCGATGTGTCCGGCGAACATGACGGAGGTTTTCGCCTTCGGATTGAGCGTCGCAATGCGGTTGCCGAGGACATCCTTGCGATAGTCGTCCGCGACGGTTTTCATGTACTTGTCGCAAACGGCCTGCGCTTCGAATTCGTGTCCGGTGGGAGCTTTTGCTTCGAGCAATTCCCGCAGGAACGCCGGAATTTCAAACGGTTTTTCTTTTACCTGTTTCGTCGTTTTCTTTGCCATAGTTCCGCAAATCTATGCGGGAATGCGCCCCCGTGCGACAAAAAAGTTTATCCGACAAAGGAAAGCGCTCCCTCCGCTGCGAGCAATCGAAATTCGCGATTCGGCATTGACGAGGCGAAGACTCTGCAATAATTAAAGCATCATCATTGGAGCAGAGTTTAAATTATGGAAAAAGCGCAACCTTCTTTTCTTCAAACTATCGGACGCACCCCGCTCGTCCGTCTGAACCGCATCGCCCCGGACTGTCCGGCGAGCATTTTCGTAAAATGCGAATTCCGCAATCCGCTTTTTTCCGTCAAAGACCGTGTCGCTAAGGCCATGATTGAGGCGGCGGAAGCGGCGGGAACGCTCAAGCCGGGCGCCGTCATTATTGAGCCGACGAGCGGCAACACGGGAATTGCATTGGCGGCGTTGGCGGCGGCAAAGGGTTACCGTTGCATGCTCGTCATGCCGGAATCGATGTCGCTTGAACGCCGCACGCTCTTACGCATGCTCGGCGCGGAAGTCGTCATCACGCCGCGCCATCTCGGCATGAAAGGCGCTATTGATTACGCGGAAAAACAACTACGGGAACTCCCGAATGCCTTCGGCCCCCGCCAATTTGAAAATCCCGCCAACCCCGCGGCGCACTACGCAGGGACGGGCCCGGAAATTTACGAAGCGCTCGACGGACACATCGATGCCTTTGTCGCCGGCATCGGCACGGGCGGCACATTTTCGGGCACCATGCGATTCCTCAAAGAAAAACTTCCGCAGGTACGCGGCTTCGCGGTAGAGCCGGCGGAAAGCGCCGTCCTCTCCGGCAACGAACCCGGGATCCACGGGATTCAAGGCATCGGCGGCGGCTTCGTTCCTAAAAATCTCGACCGCTCGCTCATCGACGAAATCGTTCCCGTCAAAACGGAAGATGCACTTGCCACGGCGCGAGCCCTCGCACGCGAGGAAGGCCTGCCCTGCGGCATTTCCACCGGTGCCAATGTCTGGACGGCGCTCCGCCTCGCTCAACGCCCCGAATTCGCAGGAAAAAACATCGTCACCGTCGCCGCCAGCGCCACGGAACGCTACCTCTCCACGCCGCTCGCCGCTGTTGCCGCCGCCGAAATGGCCAATCTCACCGTCGAAAAAATCTAATTCGCATCCGGACAAAAAACCGCAAAAAAGCGTTCCTTGACGGGAACGCTTTTTTTTGCCCACCGCCCAATTATTTTATTTTTCATATTGACTTCATTTTTGTATTCATTACAAATATAATCACAAAAAGACACATCCTTATCGTGCAAACGCTTTTAAACTAAACCTAAAATAGAAAAAATCATGTCATACATCCAAACACCACTGCCCTACGACATTAATGCGCTCGAGCCCGCCATGGACGCGGAAACGCTCTCGATTCACTACGGGAAGCACCACGCGACCTACACGAAAAATCTGAACGCCGCGCTCGAAAAGCACCCGGAATTTACGCCGCCGCGCTGCCCCGGCAAACTCCTGATGGAAATCGACAAAGTCCCGCCCGCCATCTTCAATGCCGTTCGCAATTTCGGCGGCGGCCACTTCAACCACTCCTTCTTTTGGAAATGCCTCACCGCCCCCCGCAAGGATAACCAAGCTGTCGGCGAATTGGCCAAAGCCATCGACGCACAATTCGGTTCCTTCCAAGCATTTCGCGACGCCTTCACGGCAACGGCCACCGGCCTCTTCGGCTCCGGCTGGACCTGGCTCGTCCTGAAAGACGACGGCAAACTCGCTATCGTCACGACGCCGAATCAGGACTCGCCCTTCATGCCGGAAAGCCTCGTCGGCTCCGCTCACGGACGCCCCCTGCTCGCGCTCGACCTCTGGGAGCACAGCTACTACCTGCGCTACCGTAACGTGCGCGCCGACTTCGTCAACGCCTTCTGGTCCATCATCGACTGGGAACGCGCCGAAAAGGTCTTCACCGAGTGGTCCTGCAAGATTTAGAAAGACAGTTAAAGAATAAGGATTAAAAAAACGTTCCCGCGGAGCCATTCGCGGGAACGTTTTTTATTCGGAAACTAGAAATCACTAAGATGTTCTACCCCAGAGGATTTATTCAGATAAGACCTGTATCGATCATATACGTTTTGACCATTCTGATCGTTCTGATTATTCAGATTCTGATTTTCGGCATCTTTCTTCTCGGAGGCGGCCATAGACATTAATGTCAAATTAAGGTTGGTAACTCCAAATCCCAAAAGTATAGCTGTTACTGGGTCCATTTTAATTCCTTTCCTTGTTGTGTTAGTTGAATTTTGGACTCGAGTTTACCCCCCCCTAAGAGTTGTCAATATTCATTTCGGAAAAATCGCAGCGGGAACCCCGGAAGGCGGTTCCCGCTGTTTTATTGATTACCCATTTCGACCCGTTCCCGCCCGAGGGCGGGAGTGAGCCAAATTCTTAGAACGAAAGCTTCGCCCCCGCGAAGACGCCAAGGCCGGGGGCTTCGTAGCCGATATTGTAATCGTCGTATTCCCGGTCGAGGGCATTTTCCACGCGTGCATAAATCGAGCACTTCTCGCGGCCGTCCGCATAGCGCAACGCCACCCAATTGCCGTAAACACGCGCGACGAAGTAGTCGCCCATGTCGGCCTGCGAATAGGGAGAGACGGGCAAGCTGCCTTCACGGCCTTTGACGAAGGTACCGGAAGCGCCGACGGTAAAGTCTCCGCCGAACGCGTACTCGGCGCCGAGCGTTCCCATAAATTGCGGGATGAGCTTCAGGCGGGCATCGGTTTTGCGGTCCCAGGCATTCTGGAAAGTCGCATTGCCGTAAACGCGCAGACCGTCAACGGCTTCAGGTGTCCAATCCGCCGTCAATTCCACCCCGTTCGAACGCGCTTCATCGATATTGCGGACGACTGCAGGATAGACGCTGTAATCGACGACGAATTTGTCTTTCGTGTCGATAAGGAAGAGCGAAACGCCGAGATTGAGTTGGGCGTCAAAGAGTTCCTGTTTGGCGCCGAGTTCGTAGGAAACGGACTTTTCGGCTTCGAGCGAATCGGCGGGCATATTGCTCCAATTCGGCGAAAGATCCATGTAGCTCGGCGTACGGAATCCCGTGGAAATTTTCGCGAAAACGCTCGTTCCCGTGGCGTCGAAGCGATACTGCGCGGCGAGTTCATAGGTCGTTTTGTCGCCGTACTTATTCGTATCCGTGTAGCGGACACCGGCGGAAAGCCAAAGGTCTTTCACGAGCTCCCAACGCGCATTGGTCCAAACGGAATTGCTGTACTGAAGAAGACTTGCCGCAACACCGCCCCAGGCCGGTTCGCCGCGACCGAAGGCATCGTCCTGAATGAAATCGTAGCCGAAGGACACCTCGAGATTTTCGAGTGCCTGCCAGTCCCACTGCATCGAAACCTGTTGCGCCTTGTTCTCGTTGTCCACCAAACCGCCGACATCACCCTGCGATTTGTATTCGGAGTAGGAATAAAGAATCTTCCCGCGAAGGCTTTCATTCGGCGTCAGAATGATTTCGGGAGAAATCATCCAACCGGAATCTTCCTGACGGTCGGTGTAAGACTTCGAAGCTTCGGAATTCGGGCAGCCGTAATCCTTCTGGAAAATGCGCGCGATAACGTCAAACGCCAGCTTGTCGTTTACCTTCCAGTCCAAGCGCGGCAGAAATGTCGTCTGCTCGTAATCGTTGTTCCAATTGTAGCCGTCGGAAGCCGCATGGGAAAATCCGGCGCTGAAGCCGATTCCGCTCGGCAGTTCCGAGCCTTCAAAATCGGTATTGCCGGCAAACTCAAGGGCGACGGAGCGCGTTCCCCAGCTTCCGCCTTCGACGCGGATATTGCCGGTAGGCTTGTCAAAATCGAGCCCGTTGCGGGTGCGCAGATCAATGGCGCCGCCGATGGCCGCCGAACCGTAAAGCGTGGACGCGCTTCCGCGGAGAATCTGGATGTCCGCCAAATTGTCGGTCGTCAGCGTACTAATTCCGTACTGCCCGTAAATTCCGCCGTTCATGCGACGTCCGTCGAGCATCAAAACCGTGTCTTGAGAGGTCGTCCCGCGCATGAAAATCGATGTCGGCGTCCCCGTCATCGTTCCGCCGGTCAGTGCAATCCCGGGCTGAGTTGCCAGGGCTTCGGCAACGGTGTAAATCTGCTCGGTCGCGAGGGTTTCGCCGGAGACGACGGAAACCGACGGTGCGACCTTGTCGAGTGCGATTTCCGTACGGGAGGCAACGACCACCATCGGCGGCAGTTGCGTGACCTTTTCCGTCTTCGCCGCATTCGACGATGCCGGGGCTTCCTCAGCCCGCAGGCTCGGGAGCGCGACAACGCAGGCGACAGCCGGAATTAAAGCTCCGCAAGCGCGGAGAAAGTTAATGGAGAGGCATGCGGGAAGACAGTTTCCCACAGCCGTTGAGAGTTTGTTTGACTTCATTTTATACGCGTGAAGGGGCGAAGCGCTCTGTGGACGCCACGCCGGATTATCCCGTTCGGCAAGATATTCGGACTTCGAACTATGAACCGGAAACCGGTTCGCCCCTTTCCGCCTTCGCAAGGATTCGCCGCCGCATTTCATGCACCGCCGAAGTCCTCACTGGCTTTTCGAGACTGCCCGCCCGTTTGCGGCAGCTCGCGGAAAAAAGTCATTCGTCACCGCAGCGCGTCTGTTGCCGATTCACACGGCATTCCCTCGCGCCGAACGGAAGAGTTTGGGCTGATAAAGAACGGAAAAATTACGCTTTTCGTATCAACGAGAAGTGTTTTTCACTTCATCACTTTTCCGAAAATTAGCAAGCGAATTTTATCGGTAGCGCTTCCGGACACGTAAAATGGCCGCGAGCGCGAAAAAGGCCGCTCCGACGGGAACAAGCCAGTCGCCGCAAAGCGCATAATAGGTCGGCGCATAGTCTTTCAGTCCGTAAACATCGAAGCGTTCGACGCCGCGGAAATAGATACTGCCCGCGTCATTCGTCATCGCCTGAATTTGTCCGATCGGAGAAATCACGCCGCTCCAGCCGGCATTCCCGCAGCGAATGACGGGCACGCCGAGCGAAACCGCCTGCATCACCGAATGCGCCATATGCTGATAGGCTCCGGCTTCGCGTCCGTACCAGGCGTCGTTGGTGACGACGGTGAGGATTTCGGCTCCGGCGTTGACGCAGTCGCGTCCGAGTTCCGGGAAAACGTCCTCGTAGCAGACAAGCACGCCGAGTCGCAAAACGCGGTTTTTCCGGCTACGCAGTTTCAACGGTTCCGCTTGGTCGCCAGGAATGCAATCGTGCGAGACGGGAACCACTTTGCGCAGCGGCAGGATATCCGCCAGCGGCACGTATTCGCCGAAGGGCACCAGGTGGCGCTTGGCGACGAAATCCTCGATCAGGCCGAAACGCGGATCCACCAAATGCACGGAATTGTGATACCCGTCCGCAGCCGCATGGGCCGCCGGAGTGATTCCGCCCAAGACAATCGGCATTTTGATTTCGCGGGAAAGCCCTTCGAGGAAGCGGTCAAAGCCGCTCGCATCATTTTTCCGAACATGGAAAACCGGCATGGCCGCTTCCGGCCAAAGCACGAAGTCCGCCCGCTCCGAGGCCGGCGCTTTCTTCGCGCCGGCGAGCCGTTGCGCCTCCGCAAAATCCGCGCGCGGCTTCTCCGGCGTCAGTTGCGCCGCCGCCGCACTCAGGGTGCTTAAGACGTAAATATTTTCCTCCACCAAGGCCTGACTCCATTTCGCATTCGGGTCAAAATCCGTTTGGAGAGCAACGAAGGAACATTTTTTCTCCGCGTAATTATCGTAATGGATGCACAGATACACGAAGAAGACAATCGAGGCGAAAACGGGCGCCAACGCCAAATAGAATTCCGGGCAAATCGAACGCAAAAATGCCAGCGGCGACGGTACGCCCGTCATCCCGCGCACTTCAACAAACTGCCGGCGGATGTAGCGCGCCAAGCCGAGGTTGAAGAAAATGAGCATTGCGCTGACGCCGGGCGTCCCCGTAAAGCGGCAAAGGAAGAGAACGGCGGGGAAATCCCATTGCGTCGCTCCGAGCGGCATCCACGGGAAGCCCGTGCAAAACCAGCTCAGCATCCATTCGAGTACGAGCCAAAGTCCCGTCAGACCGAGAAAATTCACGAGGCGGAAAAACAGCGAGCGCTCGCCCGTGCACAGCGGAAGCACCGAACGCGCCGCTACGAACCACACCCACATGAAGGCGGTGTAAACAAGGGGCAGAAGCAGGAGCGCGACCCAGCCGAGCGGCGGATACAGATGGCGCAGCCAAACCAAATTAATCAAGCCGGACGCGTAGCAAAAAATCCACGTCGCCCAAAGCCAGGTTTTCCACGACGGCCGCTGCATGCCCCAAACAAGAAACGGCACCGCAAAGAACCAAGCGCAAGCCGAGCAATCCGGCCCCGGCATCGACAGGACATAGAGCGCCGTCGAAATCAAAATTAAGGACGGCCCCAAAAACCAACGCGGAAATCGTTTAAGCAAATTCATCGTTTCGAAACTGACGGAGTAATAAAAATCTTATCGGAAAGCGCACCGTAACGCTCCCCGCCCGGGCGCCGCAAACTTGCCGGAGTCTTGTCCGGCTTAAGCCTGAGGCTTAGGCGCTTTCGGCGGACGCGGCCAAGGAGCGGAACGCGACAGCGGAATCATCTCGCGGCTTTCGAGCAACGTTCCCGCGGGAATCTTCAGCCCCGTGAGAAAATCCTTCGCCGAAAGCATGCGGCCGCCCGGGCGTTGCAGAGAATGGACCTGCAAAAAGCCCTTGCCCGTCGCAATCACCAATTCGCTCTTTTCGCGCGAAACAACGGTCCCCGGAACGAGATTGCAAGGCAAGCTTGCATCTTCGAACGCTTCCACGTGGCCTAACTTGAGTTCCATGCCCGCAAACGGAATCGTGCAACCGGGCCAACCGGAAAGCGCACGCACGCGCGCCGCAAGCGTTTTTGCCGGAGCCGAAAAATCCAGCCCCGAGTCGGCACGCGAAATCTTACGCGTATAGGAAACGTGCTTTTCGCTTTGGCGAATCGGCTCAACCGTCCCCGCAATAATGCGCGGAATCGTATCGGTCGTAATAAAAATACAGGCCTCCGAAATCTTTTCGCGCAGGGACGCCCGCGTTGATCCCGTATCCAAAGGAATCACGGCACTTCCGACGACATCGCCTTCGTCGAGCGCGGGAACGATTTTCTGAAGCGTCACCCCCGCCCCGCCGTCGTTGTTCGCAATCGCCGCCTCAATCGGCGCCGGTCCGCGGTAATGCGGCAAAAGCGATGCATGGTAATTATAAAAACCGAGCGTCGGCGCGTTGAGCAAATCGAGCTTCAAAATATGGCCGTACGCCATCACCAAGCCGATATCGCAACGCAGCTCCTTGAGGCGTTCGACATCCTCCGGTCCCAATTTTTCCGGCTGGAAAAGCGGAATGCCGAAATCGCGCGCCCACTGCGCCACCGGGTTCGCGCGCACCTTTTGCCCGCGCCCCTGAGGACGGTCCGGCTGCGAGTAAATCGCCTCAATACTCACCTGCGCGCGCAAAGGCGCAGACATCAGCGTCTCCAAAATCGGCAACGCGATACCGTCGGAAGCAAAAAAAACAATACGTTTGCGTTCTGTCATCGTGGCGGGTTAGCAGGTTAATAAGAGAAAGTTCTCGCAAGTCTGATGCGGTCGCCGACGAAAGACAACCCATTTCACGCCGCTCATCGTTCCGCGATGCCGTTGATTTTGCGGTAAGTGGCAAGCGCAAAGGAATCCGTCATACCGGAGATGTAATCGACGACTTCGCCGACGCGCGCTTCCTCCGTACCGCCGTCTTTCAAATTGTAAACGGAAGCAATTTTCCGCCCCTTGGTATCGCCGGGCGTTTCGACCCAATCGAGGAAAAAGTCCGCGAGCGAACGCATGACCTGAAAGCCCATCAGCTCGACGGATTCCACGCTTTTTTCGCTGTAAATCCGCTCCACGGAAAAACGGCGCAGTTCACTGATTTTCTCGCGGAGATCGCTGCATTCGAAAAGGCCGCTCTGCAGGCTTCCCGAAAGAATCGCGCTTTCGTGAGCGTCAAAGGCCCGCGTGGCGGCGCGAATGCCCTGCCCGATGGCCGTGGCGCGCATGAAATTGACGGCACGGCGACACTCCTTTTGGGCTTCCAAATCGGCGATGCGCGCCTCGATGCCGGCGCGGCGGGAATCGTTTTCCCAAAACGCGGCGAGGTATTGCTTGGCCTCGGCGTAAGTGACGATTTTGTTATTAAAGGAATCTTCCAAATCGGCAATCAGGTAACACAAATCGTCGGCGGCTTCGACGAGGAAGGCAAAGGGATGGCGCGACACGGCAAAGTGCGCTCCCGCGTCTTCCCGCGAAATCAATCCGCAGGCCTCGGAGACAAAACGCGCCGCTTCAATTTCCGAATCCGCGAAACTGAACTTCTTCGCTTCGAGCTTGTTGACGGGAAGCGTTTTTCCGGCGTTCACGGCCTTGGAGTAGCTTTCGGAACACGGATATTTCATGAATGCGCCGAGCGTCCCCGCCGTCAGCTTCAAGCCGAAGCCGTCCATGGAATCTCCGCCGATTTTCGTCAACAGACGAAAGCCTTGGGCATTCCCTTCGAAGGAAATCGGATAGCCGCGTTTTTCGAAAGCCCCTTCGATGGCTTTTTCCCCGGCGTGTCCGAAAGGCGGATTGCCGATGTCGTGCGCCAGGCAGGCGGATGCGACGGCGGCTCCGACGCGAGCACCGAGATGGCTCGCCTGCGGCATGCCCGCAAAAACGCTGTCCGCCAGACGTTCGCCGAGCGCTTCTCCGAGCGAGCGGCCGACATAGGAGACTTCGAGGCTGTGGGTAAGGCGCGTACGCACGTAATCATTACGCCCGAGCGGAAACACCTGCGTCTTGTCCTGCAAGCGCCGAAACGCCGACGAATACAAAATCCGCCCGTAATCGCGCTCGAAAGGATTGCGCGAGTCGCCGTTCGCAGGCGGTTTGCTCACCTCGGGAGCAAGGCTTCCCGAACGCCGTTCGTCCCAGCGCGCCGCGGTAATCAGGCGCTCCCAGCTCATCGTTCCGTTAGAATCAGACATCGTTATCCCTTAAAAAAGCAGCTCCGCACCCGAAGCTTTATTCGACATCAATTACAACCAGCTCGGAATGGCTGCCGATGCGATACGGCAAGTGCCAAAGCCCCAAGCCGGAGCTCACATAACCGAGTGTTTGGCCGTCTCGCCAAATCCCGTAAACATAGGGATTAAACCAGTTAACGAGCCAGGTTCCCGGCCAAAGTTGCCCGGCATGCGTATGCCCGGAAAATACGAAATCGACGCCGGCGCCAACAGCTTCCGCAGCGCCCTTCGGCTGATGGTCGAGTACGAACACCGGCGTGTCGGCACGCATGTTTGCCGGTTTGCGATTCAAAATAGCCTTCAGCGGCGAACGCAACGGATTGACGGCATCGTCCCGCCCGACGAGACAAATTTGCGTCCCCGCAGAATCCTCGACCAAGCAGGATTCGTCCTGCAACAAGCACACGCCCGCGCGTTTAAAAAATGCTTTTTGTCGGGGCATATCGCCGAAATACTCGTGATTCCCGAGCGCGGAAAAAACACCGAGCGGCGCCCGGATTTCCCGCAGAACTTCCTCGAGCCGGGCCGCTTCCACGGGTTCGATATGCCCGTCAATCAAATCGCCCGCGATAAGCACCAAATCGGGATTCTGCTCGTTGACGAGACGGACAAATTTTTCCGTACGTGCGCGGTGAATACGCGTTCCGAGATGCCAATCCGACGTGGCGACAATGCGCATTTTCGTATGAAGCTGCAGCGGTTCAGAAAATTCGGAAAGCTCCCGCGTCGCCGAATCCCAGACCAGATACGTCACGCGCGGATTTTCAAATTTCCAAAAACCGTAAGCACAAACGAGGGCGACGAGGGCGACTCCGATTCCCGCGAAGGCGTTTTTGAAGCGGGCAAGTTTCGGAAAGATTTTCGCGGCGACGGCGCCCGCAAGCGCCCAGAGCGCGAGATAAATCATCGGCACGACGGCAAAAGCGAGGAATTCCCAAGCGAACGCAAAAAATGCGTTGCTTTGCGCGTGCATCAGAAAACCGATAAACGAAAGCGCAAAAAGCAGAAGCATGCCGAGTACCGCGCCGGCACCGATGAATTGCGCCCGTTTATGCGGCGCGAAGAACCGCCACGTCGCCCAAGCCAGAAAAAGATTCAAGCCGAGAATACAGGCGGGAAACGCGATAAAAAACACCCATTTCATAAACGCAAGCCTCGTTTGGATTTTAACGCCCGAACAAAATTCCCGTTGTTACATCCACGCCCAAACCAAGACAACCGCCGCCAGCGCAAAGCGATACCAGGCAAACGCAGCGAGACCGTGCTTGGAAATCCAATCCACCATCCATTTAACCGAGGCAAACGCGGCAACGAAAGCAACCGCCAAGCCGATGCAGGAAACGCTCACGCCGAACGAATCCAGCATCTGCGGCGCGCACTTCAGCGTCTTGTAAATCGAGGCCGCCGAAAGCGTAATCAGCCCGAGCAAAAAGGAAAACTCCGTCGCACGGCGCGGCGAAAGTCCCGCAACGTACCCGCCGACAATCGTCGCCATCGAACGGCTCATACCCGGCCAAAGCGCGATACATTGCATCAGCCCGATGGTCAGCGACTGCTTCACCGTCAAATCCTGCAAATCAAGCGCCGCAGATGCCGCATCCTCCCCGAGCGCCGCACGCTTTTTCTGCCTTCTATCGACGACAAGCATCAGCACGCCCCCGATAATCAGCGCCACCGCCACCGTCACCGGATTAAAAAGAAATGTTTCAATTGCATCCGAAAAAAGGAAACCCAAGCCGGCGGCCGGAACAAAGGCGACAATCAGATTGCGGGAAAGCCGCCAGCTCGCGGGGTCGCGCCGCAAAACACCGACAAGCGTCCCCGTGCAGCGCTTCCAATAGGCAAAGAGCACCGCGAGAATCGCGCCGAACTGAATGATAATCGAATAGGCATCGGCGGCTTCCTTAACCGAAAACGGCGAGCCGTCGCGGTCGCGCACGACACCGTTGCCGCCGCGCGCCTCAACGGCCGAATCCGTATCCAAGCCCAAGGCCGCATTCGTCAAAATTAAATGCCCCGTAGAAGATACCGGAAGATACTCCGTCAAACCTTCGACAACGCCGAGAATCGCCGCATTCTTCGCATCAAAAACCGTCTCCGCCGGAACCGGCTTGTCCGCCTCCGGAAGCTCCGTTGCCCCGACGGACAAACACGCAAACGCTAAACACACTGAACCAAAAAATTTTCGCATACCCTCAAGCATGCAGAAAACCGACACAAGTTTCGATAAATTAAAACGCAATCGGCTGAAGCCCTGAAATCACCCGCGCGGCACGCCGCCATAACTTTCAATTTGCGGGAACGCGGTCCGACATTTAGATTTCTCCCTCATCATGGGTAAAACACTTTTCCAAAAAGTCTGGGACGCGCACACGGTCGCGACACTCCCGAACGGACAGACTCAACTCTTTATCGCAACGCACTACATCCACGAAGTCACCTCGCCGCAGGCCTTCGGTATGTTGCGCGACCTGAAACTCCCCGTCATGCACCCCGAACGCACCTTCGCGACGGTGGACCATATCGTCCCGACGACGAGCGTTTCCGAACCCTTCCCGGATGCAATCGCACAGTCGATGATCTCCGAACTGCGCAAAAACTGTAAGGAAAACGGAATCCGCTTTTTCGATACGCACACGGGGCACCAGGGCATCGTCCACATCGTCGGCCCGGAACAGGGCATCACCCAGCCGGGAAAAACCATTGCGTGCGGCGACTCGCACACGGCAACGCACGGCGCATTCGGCGCGGTCGCTTTCGGGATCGGCACCTCGCAGGTCCGCAATGTCCTCGCGACGCAGACCCTCGCATTCTCGCCGCTGAAAGTCCGCCGTATCAACGTCAACGGCGCCCTCAAACCCGGCGTCACCGCCAAAGACGTCGCCCTGCACCTGATTAACCTGCTCGGCGTGGACGGCGGAATCGGCTTTGCCCACGAATACGGCGGAGACGTTTTCGACAATTTCTCGATGGACGAACGCATGACCGTCTGCAACATGGCAATCGAAGGCGGCGCACGCGTCGGCTACGTCAATCCGGACGAAACGACCTTCGCCTACCTCAAGGGACGCACCTTCGCTCCGAAAGACGCGGAATGGGACGCGGCGGTTGCACGCTGGAAATCCTTCGCCAGCGACCCGGACTGCGTTTACGACGACGTCGTCAACGTCGATGCCGCAGACATCGCGCCGACGGTGACCTGGGGCATCACGCCCGCACAAAGCGTTCCCGTGTCGGCAAACTTCCCGCGCCCGGAAGAGCTCTCGGCAACGGATGCCGCGACCGCGGAAGAAGCTTACCGCTACACGCGCTTCACGCCGGGGGCCCCCGTCGCCGGCACGAAGGTCGATGTCGCCTTCATCGGCTCCTGCACCAACGGCCGTCTCACGGACTTCCAGGCGGTTGCCAAATATTTGGCGGGAAAGAAAGTGGCTCCGGGCGTCAAAGCGCTTGCCGTCCCCGGCTCGCAAATCGTCGCCGCCCAATGCGAAAAGCTCGGAATCGCTCAAATCTTCCGCGATGCCGGCTTTGAATGGCGCCTGGCGGGTTGCTCGATGTGTCT
>JAZRTJ010000033.1:0-46775 GCA_045651925.1 Candidatus Spyradenecus sp.
AATGCAGCCATTATTTCTTTTTTCATATCGATAACACTTTTGTTTTCCCACGGCATCGCACCGTAGCTTTTAACACAAAACCCCAAAAAGTGTTACCTATGTCTGACTCTAAAGTGTTACCTATCTGTGAATTTCCGCCAATCTCCCCATGACCTTAAGCGAAAAGGCAGAAATCGCACTGAATGCGATTCGAAAAACGCGCCCGGAATGCAAAATCGTAAAATATGTCGGCAAATGGCGCGGGAAGGACATCTTTGCAGACGATACAGATTACCTGGATGAAGTCCCTGTGATTGGAGGACCTACCGGCATTGTTTCCGTTTCCTCCGACGGCGAGCCCATGCCTATTTTCATGGACGACATCATCGCCCGCGATTTCCCCAAGCTTCCGTAGTTTGCCGGAGCGGGAGCGAAAAGCGCCCTCTTTTGCTCATTTTTTCCAATCTCCGCCGTATCTCTATAAAATCTATAGAAATTATTCCGCGTGCTTTTTCAAAAGGACTTCAACCGAAAAAGAAAGGTTAGCCATCAGAAAGCCCAATTATAATATTTTCTAATACATTTAATTTATATTTTTAATGATAATAACTTGTTAATAGACGGTGAATTGAGGTGTATATTTTTCCGCAAAAAAATCTTTACAGCCCGGGAAGCCTTTAAAAATGGGCTTTCCGCGTCCCATAAATTTTACTCCTTCCTTTTCAAGCACGAAATTGAAAAAAGTTATTCACAATCCGAAGTGAATAAACTGTTTGTAAAAACACCTTGCGAAAAAAGCCCTTCGACCGCACTCTTTTTACATCCTCGGGAACGCCGAAGGCTTCGTCGAACCCCGAAAAAACAGACTAATTTCAATGATCCGATTCCCTTTCATCCCTTTATTTATCTACATTTTCGGTATTCCCGCAGATGTCGCCGCCTCGTGCGTGCGCGTCGTCCATGCGGGCTGCTGCGCGCCGGCGCGCACCTCCTTCCGCGGCGTATCCGCCTGCAAATAATTCTCAGGGACTGTGAATAAATCGGGACTTATCCACCAAAAATCATGAACTCGACCCTCTTTAACCACGCCACGGCGTGGGAAACCGCTAAGCTGGCCCTGAAAAACCGCCTTCCCACGAACATTTTCGACCAGTGGTTCACCGACATCCATTTTGACAGCTTCGAAGACGACACCTTCCATCTCGTCTCGTCGGACTCGTTTGCGGGTATTTTTATCTCCGAAAACTACACAGATGTTGTCGAAGAAGTGCTCCGCGGCATCACGGGGCGCTCCGTGCGCTTCAAAATCGAACGCGTGGAGCCCGATCAAGCGCCCGAGGCCGAACTTCCTCTTCTGAACATTCCCGCCGCACCGAGCCCCCGGACCGCTCCCGTAGCGCCGGCAAAACCCGTCGTCCCCGTAGAAGAACTTTCTCCCGCCATCCGTCGCCAGAACACCTTCGAAAATTTTGTCCGCGGTCCGGAAAACCAAATGGCCTGTGCCATCTCGGAATCCCTGGCGAACAACCTCTCGGATCCCGACGGAACCAATCCGCTCTTTATCTACGGTCCCTCGGGCGTCGGCAAAACCCACCTCATGCACGCAATCGCCAATGCGGCGTTTGCCAAGAACGGTAGCGCCCGCATCTGCTACGTCACCTGCGAAATGTTCACGAACGACTACACCTACGCGCTTTCGCAGAACGCCGTTCACGAGTTCCGCCGCCGTTACCGCAATCTGAATCTTCTGTTGGTGGACGACATCCAGTTCCTTGAAGGCAAAAAGGGGTTACAGGAAGAATTTTTCCACACCTTTAATGAGTTGATTATCAACGGCTGTAAGATTGTCCTTACAAGCGACCGTCCCGCTTCTGAAATCCAAATTGAAGACCGCCTGATCTCACGCTTCCAGCAGGGGATTTCGGCGGACATCACTCCGCCCAACCTCGAAGTACGCATTGCAATTCTTCTCCGCAAGGCTGCCATGAAGCATTTCGACTTCACGCAACACCCGGGCCTGCTCGAATTCGTTGCTCAAAACATCACGCGCAACGTCCGCAACCTTGAAGGCGCAGTCAATACGCTGGCCCGCTACCTCGAAATCAGCAACAAGGCCTCGCTGACGCCTGCCGACGCGGAAGCCATTTTGAGCAATCTCCTCCACCAGGAAGAAAGCACCAAGATTACGCCGGAATCCATCCCGCGCCTCATTGCGGAAGCCTACCGTATCGAAGTCGATCAGATGACACGGAAAGGACGCGGCCGCGCCGAAATCGCCTTTGCGCGCCAAGTTGCCATGTATCTCTGCCGCGAAGTCATCGATATCACGCTGTCTGCCATCGGCGACGCCTTCGGCGGGCGTGATCACGGCACGGTGCTCAACGCGGTGAAGGCCGTCACAAACCGTATGACGACGAGCGATGCCGACCGCACCAAAATTGCCCAGCTCCGCAGCAAGCTCAACACCTCGCAGTCAGGAGTCTAATTACGGGCGTTTCCGCAATGCGTTCCGACTTACGTCAGGAATTTAAATACACGTTCCGTCTGTCGGTGCCGATTACGATCGGCTTGCTCGGCCAAGGGCTTTTCGGCGTTATCGACACGATTATGATCGGAAATCTGCTCGGCGAGCGCGCACTGGCTGCGGCGACGCTGGGCAACAATCTGAATTGGGCGCCGCTGTTGTGCTGCATCGGCCTCTGTGTTGCGATTCCGGTTTTAACGGCTCAGGCACGGGGCGCGGGAGTACCGGAAAAAATTCCCGGGATTCTCCGCCACGGCATCGCGGTAAACCTGCTCATATCCGTCATCGGATCGGCCCTGCTTTGCGGCTTCGTCTATTTCAACGGTCTCCATTTGCTGGGCCAACCGGATGCAGTCTGTGCGGACGCCAAGTCCTTCTCCTGCCTAATCGCCCTCTCCATTCCCGCAGCGGCAGGCTTTCAAGCCGTAAAATCTTTCCGTGACGCCAGCGGCGGACAGTGGATTTCACTGCTTTGGACCCTAATCGGCTTAGTCGCCAACGTTTTCCTGAACTGGGTTTTGATGACGGGCGCGCTCGGCTTCCCGAACTGGGGGTTGGAGGGCGCAGCAGCGGGGACACTTTTCTCCCGTCTCCTGTCACTTGCGGGCATTGTCCTGCACCAACGCCTCGTCTGCGAATTCCGCAAGGGCTTTTCGATTGAGCAAACCAAGGAAAACCTCCGCATCGGCATCCCGAGCTCCCTGCACGTCCTCTTCGAAGCCGGCATTTTCATCATTGCGCCCTTCTTCATGGGCTGGATCAGCGAAGCCTCCATCGCTGCCAATCAGGTGGCTATGACGATTTCCTCGCTGGTTTACATGTTCCCTTTGGGCATTTCCCAAGCGCTTTCCATCCGTGTCGGAGAAGCCTACGGCAACCGGGATCTCCCGCGCATCCGTACGATTTTTGCCGGAGCAATGGGTTTTACGCTCGTCCTTATGGGCGTTTGCGCCGTCATTTTCGTTATTTTCAGAAACCGGATTCCGGCACTCTTCAACCTCGGCCCCGAAGCCTCACAAATCGCCTCGCTGATTATCTTGGTCGTCTGCGCCTACATGCTTTTCGACGGAATCCAAACCATTGCGGCAGGGGCTTTGCGCGGCTTGAGCGATGTTCGCATCATCTCTTTGGCTTCTTTCATCAGTTACTGGATCATCGCCTGCCCGGTCGCTCTTCTCCTGGCGTTCCCGCTGGGCCTCGAGGGGCTAGGCATTTGGACCGGCCTGGCAATCGGATTGGCAGTTATGGCGCTCATCCTCGGCGTTCGTATGGCCCGCAACCTGAAGGCCGGAAAACTCCCCGCATAGATTTTTTCGACGCCTGTAACGCTTAATTCAAGGGCCTCGTTGCCAATGGACAAGAAAACACTCAGTAAAAAGATGCATCCGTGGCGAAACTGCCTCGCCGCGCTTTTTACCTGCATACTCATCGGCACCTGCATCGCCCTGCTCCCGCGTTCCCGCAATGCGATTTCGCTCAACGCCATTCGTTCGAGCGAGATTTTCCGGCGCTACAGCGTTGTTCCTGATTCGGAAAATTATCCAAAACTCTCCGGCATCAACTTCCACGAAGATTTTAACCGAACTTACGGCGCCCTCTACAGCGAATCCGCGCAAACGCATTCGGAACAGCGCTTTTCCTTAGGAGACGGCGACATTGTCGGCATCCATTCCGGCGGGCGCTCCCGCAGCCCGGAAGGTGCGGCGGAAAAAGGCAGCGACGAACGGCGCTGGCTCGACGCCAAAGTCAAACTCAAGGAGAACTCCCGCATCCGGCTTTACGGCGCCGGCGGCGTCGGGATGCAATTCGGCAACGATGATCCTTCCGGCCACCCCTCGTTTTCGACCGATTCTCTCTCGGTCGGCGGTGGCTTCGGCTTTTCCTACCGCATCAACGAAAAAGCGGAACTCATTTTCGACTACCGCCATTCCAAACCGCTCGACCCGGACTCCTCCTACCGGCAGGCCGATTCCGCCGGCTTCACCCTGCGTTTCTCGTTCTGAAAATCAAAGACTGCCGGCCGGCTGCACCCCGTGAATCCCTACGGAGGATTTCGCCATTTTGCGCTTCCCCCCAAGCCCGTTTTAGGACAGATTAAAGGGTACTATGCAGCTCAACAAAATCCCCTCTTCCCTCGCCAAAATCGCGCTGGCAACGCTCTGCCTCGTCGGCACCTGCGATGCGCTCGCGGCCGTCAACACCACGTCAAACACCAATGTTTGGCCCGTCATGGTGCGTATGGAATACAATCCCGTCATGAACCTCAATATGCAGGCCGACGGCGGCGAAACCCTTACCGGCATCGAATTTAATCTCACCGGAACGACCAAGATTGCGGACATTGCGAGCATCGACGTCTATTTCGGCGGCGATTCCGTCGGGAAAATCGGCGAAAAATTCGGCTCGGCCAAAGTCACCGGCGCCCCGAAAGTCACCGTAACCGGCCGCAAGCAGTTGGCAAAGGGCAAAAATGATATTTGGGTCAGCATTCAGATGAAAAAGAATGCCGACATCGAAGGCAAACTCGTCCTCGCGGCAAGCGGTGCCACCGTCAACTCCCGCAAGCAAGCCATCAAGGACGCGAAAACGGAACAGCGTATCGGCTACGCCATCGCGAAGGCCGGCGACGTCAATTCCAAGAATTACCGCATTCCCGCGATCGTCCGCAACCCGAAGACGGGCACGCTCATCGCCACCTTCGACATCCGCTACAACCACGCAGGCGACCTTCCCGCAAACATCGATGTCGGCGTCAGCCGCTCCGAAGACGGCGGCAAGACCTGGTCTCCGGTTGAATCCGTGCTCAGCTCCAAGAACATGGAAGTCAAGAAAGGCGTCGGCGACCCCGGTATTTTGGTCAACAACAAAACCGGCGAAATCTGGATTGCCGCTCTTTGGGCCCCCGAAAGCGGCCACCCGATTTGGACGACCAAGGCCGGAACCGCCTCCCCGAAGGAATGCGGCCAAATGCTTTTGATTAAATCCGCGAACGACGGTAAGAGCTGGAGCAAGCCGATTAACATCACCAAGGACATCAAGCGCCTCGGCGATCCGGACACCCAAAACTGGGGGCTGATCTTCCAAGGTCCGGGCGCCGGTATCTGCACGAAGGACGGCACGCTCATCTTCCCGTCTCAGGTTTGGGTCCGCAACGCCGACAACTCCAAGACGGAAGGCGAAGGCGCCAGCCGCGGCGTTCTCGTTTACTCGAAGGACGGCGGTAAGACCTGGACCTCGACCAAGAGCTCGCCCTTCGGCGGTTCGGAATCTACCTGCCTCGAAAAGAAGGACGGCTCCATCGCGCTGAACACCCGCACCAATAAGGGCTGGGGCCGCACGGGCAGTATCTTGAAGAAGTTGGACTCGAAGTGCGAATGGGTCATCGACGAAAACCTCACGCGCGGCAGCAAGGGTGCCCTGCGCCAACCGGGAGGTTGCCAAGCCGCCCTGCTCGCTCACGGCAAAGACTGGTATTTCTCCAACCCGAACGCCGGCAACCGCAGCAACATGACGCTTAAGCACTCCGCCAACGAAGGCAAAACCTGGAATTCCGGCCTGCTCTACGACGAACGTGCCTGCGCCGGCTACTCCTCCACCGCCTTTACGGACGCCAAGGGAGAACGCATCGGCGTTATCTACGAAGGTGTTCCGAATTCGCAGACGCTTTTCTTCCTGAGCATTCCCTCCGAAGAAGTCCGCAAAGCCAAGTAATGCCGGAAAAGGCAAAACAGTTTTCCGGATTTATCCTCGATAGGATTGTCCAAGGAGAAAAATTCTGGCGCGTCGTCATTCTCACCCGAGAATACGGCGCGCAGCCTTGTTTGGTCCGTATCGCAGGGAAAAATAAAACGACCTGCGTCCCGGACCTTTTCGACGAATCGGAAATTCTTTTGGACAAACCGAAGGCGGGAACCGACAGCCATTTGCGCTTCGCCAAGGAGTACCGTCTCGTCAAACGCAACGCCGGCATTTCGGGCAATTACAACGCCCTGGTCTGCGCCAGCAAATTCGCCTCCGTGCTCGCCAAAAACGCTTTCCCGCCGGATTCCCACGAAAACGTTTTCAAGCTCGCCTCCAATGTCTTCCGCGCTTTCGGCGAAAAGCCCAACGCCGAAGCAACCTACCTGAAGGCGCTGTGGACACTCGCCCGCGAAAACGGCTACCCCGTGCGGGAGGATTGGTTCGAAAATTCCTGCTTCGAAGACCGGGAAGGCATCGCCGCCGTTCTGAAAACGCCCTTGGAACAGCTTTGCGTCGATGCCCGCGATGTCGCCCACTACGTCCACCGCCTCGAAGCCTGGCTCGTGCGGGAGCACCATTTCGTCATGGAATAGACGCCAAAGCATCTCCCGTACAGCGCAACAGCGCCGAGCTAAAAAGACGTTCCCGAGGCTCCGTTCCCGGGTACGTTTTTTTGTAAAAACGCAATGCCGAGAGAAAATGCCTTGCGTTTCCCGCGACAAAAATCCATAGTCTTTCAATCTTTTGGTCGCGTAGCTCAGTTGGTTAGAGCACAGCATTCACATTGCTGGGGTCACTGGTTCGAGCCCAGCCGCGACTACCATTTTAAGCGGACGGCAACGTCCGCTTTTTTGTCTCCGCAACCTGCTCTTTCTGTACTCTAAAAGCTTTTCAATCCGCAGGAAGCCAATCATAATGGCGGACAATGAACGAATTTTTTGCGGACAGGACTTTGTTTGCGTGGGCGATAAAGCTTTTGGGCTTGGCGTTTGCGACGGGCTTGGCAGTCGCCTACTACTCCCGCGTGCGTTCCGGCGGTTTGTATTGGCTAAAGCGTCTGGAGACAGCCGTAGCGATTGTGGCGTGGGCCATGCTGAGCTGGGCACTGTTTGTCCGCGGAAGCGATTTCGGTCACCTGCCGGTTTCAAATGTGTTTGAGGTCTTCCAAAGTCTCGGTTGGTGCGCGCTCTTTTTCGTCGTCTTCCTGCGCGCGGTCTGGGGCGTGCGCGTTCCGCTCTTTTTAGGGACGGGAATCGCCTGGGCACTCTGCGCCTTGGGTAAAATGAATGCCAAGAACTGGGACATCCTTTCCGTTCCGGGAACGGTCGTTCCGGGCGAGCTTTGGATCAGCGTCCACGCAAGTCTGGCGACGATCGGCTACGCCTGCTTTACGGCGGCGTCCACGATGTGGCTCATCTACCTGATTCAAAATTCGGCCCTGCGCAAACGCCTTTCGCATCCGTTTTTTGCGAAATTGCCGGATCTGAATTCGCTCGATCGCATTGCGGGGCGCCTCTGCGCCGCAGGCCTCGTCATCCTCGGCTTGGGAATGGCCGTTGCCTCGGAAACCTGCCTCGGGGCCTCGTGGTTCATCCTTTATAAGATGGTGTTTTCCCTCGCCCTGCTCGTCGGCTTCTTTATTCTGACGGTGCTACGCCGCCGCGGAAAAATTTCCGCACTGAAATGCGCCCGCTGGGGTTTAGGAATTTTTTCGGCGGCGCTGATTTTCTTGGGCGGCAGTGCCTGTGTCAGAAATTGGGAACGCCGCGCCGCGCCGGAGCCCGCCTCTGCCGTACAAATGCATGACGCGCATGTGGAAGGAGGCCGGGAATGAGCCTCGTTGCCTTTTCGTGTAATTTCCGCACAGCGGAGCTCGCCGTCCTCGAAGCCCTTTCCGTGTCGCGGGAACGTGCGGAGGCCCTCTACGCCGAAGGCGCGTTTTCGGGTTTTGAGGAATGCGTTTTCCTTTCAACCTGTAACCGTGTCGAAGTTTACGCACGCGGCAAAGGGTCGGTCGCAGACAAAATTGCGGAAGCACTTGCCGCCTATTCGGGACTTTCCCCGGAAATTATTTTGAAAAATGCCGAGCTTTTTTCGGGCTGCGACGCCGTACGCCACCTCTTCGAACTCACCTCGGGGCTTGACTCCCGCATGGTCGGCGAAGCGGAAATTCTCGGTCAGGTCAAACAGGCTTACGAAACCGCTTGCGCCGCGGGCACTTCGGGCGCGACTCTGAATCGCGTTTTCCAAAAAAGCTTTCAGGCCGCCAAATGGGCGCGCTCCGAAACCGGAATCGCCCAGGGGCAAATCAGTATCGGCAATGTCGCCGTGGAACTCGCCGGACGCGTTTTCGGGGATTTGTCGCGCAGCTCGGTACTCGTCATCGGAACGGGAGAAGCCGGACGCAAAACGGCCCAGTCCTTTGTCTCGCGGGGCGCCGAAAATGTCCTCGTCGCAAGCCGGAGCTTTGAACGTGCCCACGCCTTGGCCGCTGAAATCGGTGCCGGCGCCATCGAGCCGGAAACGCTCACTTCCCGCATGGAACACGCCGATGTCGTCGTCGGATGCTCAAGCGTCGAAGAACCGCTCTTGTCGGAAGCCGCTCTGAAGCAGATTTTGAAACGCCGTCGGGAACGTCCGCTCTTTCTCATTGATCTCGGCATGCCGCGTAATTTTCCGAGCGTCGAAGAAAGTGATGCACTTTGGATTTACGGTCTGGAAGACTTGGCCGGTATTGCCAACGAAAACCTTGCCGCGCGGGAACGCGAAGCCGCCCTCTGCCGCGGAGAATTATCCCGCCGCGCACGACGCGTTTTCGAGGCACTTTAAGCGCTCATCGGGAAAACGCCGGAATTCGAACCCGAATCAACGTTCGATAACGAACGGAACGGCGTAAATAAACCGCTCTGTGACGGGAATGGACGCCATCCATTTCTCGATACGCTCGCGATTGGCCTCAAGATCCTGCACTTTCGTATCGGGCTTGAGGAAGGGGTAATAGCGTTTCGTCAGCACAAAAAAGAGCGTACCCGTTTCTCGTTGCGAGCGCGGGGACGAAATCATGAAAACGAGCGGAAACTCGGGCGATTTTTTCTCCGCGCGAATGCGGTTGCTCTCCAAGCGGTCTGCGGGGAAAACGATGTCCGCCTGAAAATCGTGATTCAACCAAAACACCGTGAGGAACGCATCCTGAGCCACCTTGACGGAAAAAGTGTCCTGCTCGTTGTGCCGGTAGCGGCTCTTCCCGCCGTGAACCAAAGCCGTAAACGCCGGGTCCGGCTGCCGGACTTCCTTCTTTACGGCAATTTCCGCCTCAAAAAATACGCTCGGGTAATCGCGTGCACCGGCCTCGCCCGCCGCCGGGAAAATCCAGCCGCGACGCAGCTCCTTCATCGAATGAACGACCCCGACGCTATTGGTGATGACAACGCCGCTGTAAAGCTGCTCATTCGAATGCGACAACAGAGTCTCCCAAGACATCACGGTTTCCCCGCAAACCTCGGCAATGGCCTTGCGCCGCGCCTCGTTCTGAGCTTTAAAAAACGCCTCCTTGGGCGACTCGTCCGTTTCCGGAGAAAGCCGCCATTCGCCCCGCACCTTTTTGACGACGATTTCGCCGTCCCCGGCAAACGCAGAAAGCGTCGTCCCCAAGAGCAAGCCCGGCAAGAGCAAAAGAAGCGATAGATATTTCATGAGAGGCAGTCGGTCAATACAGGGGAAATCCCTTGTTAAAAAACGTAAACGGCAACAGCGACGCGATTTATGCGAGACTGTTGCCGTTTGCTTATCGGAGAATCAGGGTCTCCGAATTATTTTTCGGAGAAGGCCTTTTCGAGGTTCGCGCGGAGCTTGGCCTTGTCGTCCGCAGAGGTCTGTGCCGCCTTGTTCGAAAGCGCATTGGCGAGCGATTTCTTGTTCACTTCGATGGCGACATAAGCGATGTAACGGCTGTCCGCCGGTTCGCGGCGCAGCTCTTCGCCCAAAACGCGAATATCCGTCAGCGTCTGCTGGACGTGGGCCTTGGCGGATTCCTTCCAGTTGCGCATCGAGACGATCGTAGCATCTTCCTGAGCAGTCGAGGCGACGGTTTCCGAAGCCGCATCAATCGCCGTCATGACCTTGCCCGCAAGCTTGACCTTCGCGTCCATCATCGCGGCATTCATTGCGTTTTGCGAAATCATTCCTTCCGCAATCCCGCGGGCGCGAAACGCTTCGTCCGTATCCTGAACATATTCGGAGAACGGCAGAGAAACGACCACGGCGGGAGCATTTTCCGGATTATACGGCAACGATGAGCCGGAATCCTTTCCGGAAGCACAACCGACAAAAGCGAGAAGCGCGAGCAACGCAGGTGTATAAAGGAGATACTTAGGAGATTTTTTCATAATAATTCTTGTTAGTTAGGGAATAAAAAAAAACGACGCCAGTCTAGCGACTGAACTCCGTTCATTTTGCGCAAACATCCCTAAATTACAAGACTAATTCCTCCAATCAGTTCGCACGGGTGAAATCAACGGGACAGGCTTCGGCGAAGCGGGCGCGCGCGTCTTCCAGGGCAATCGGACACTTGTTTTCGTCCAAAGCGACAAACACAAGCTCCGCCTCCGTAATCTTGGCAATGCGATTGCACAGCTTAGTGAGACGCTCGGCGTAAACAACGACCTTCACCGTCAGCGAAGTACGGCCGACTTTCGTGATGTCCGCATAAAAAGAAACGACATCGCCCACCATGACCGGCGCTTCAAACGTCAGGCTACTGACTGCACGCGTGACAATGTAGCGGCTCTGTGCATAGCGCATCGCCGTGCTCGCTCCCGCCAAGTCCACGTGGCTCATCACCCAGCCGCCGAAAACATCGCCGTTCTGATTCGTGTCCTTCGGCATCGGCTCCACACGCAAGGCCGGAACAACTCCCTCGGGAAGTGAATGATTCTGATAATTAACGGATGACATATTTCTTTGTAATCATTCCAAAGTTTGTTTTTAAAAACAAGCCATTTTTGTAATGAATTCAATTATTAAAGCACAAAACTCAAGGCACGTCGGATACGCCCTTCTCAAAGCGTTCAGCTATTTATGGCGCCGGATAAAGGCGCGGACCGCCTCCAAGCGCTCCCGCGCCATCGCGCTGCCGATTGCATGGACGTCGCGCAGCCGTTGCGGGTTCTTTTCCACGCGGCTCACCGGAAGCGCTTCCTGAGGCCGCAAAACGAGAATTTCTCCGGCGGCCTCCTTTTCGCGGATATAACGCAAAGTTTCGTTGTAGCGCCAATGCCGCTCTTCCAAAACCTTTACCAGTTTCGGATACTTGCGGTACATAAGCCGCACGGCAAAGAGGATGCCGCTTTCCTTTTTCTCGTAGCTGTCCGGCTGGGTCAAAATCACGATATTCCGCTTGTAGCCGATGTCTTCGAAATAGCGTAGCGGAATGGGATCGGCAATGCCGCCGTCCAGCAATTTGCGGCCCTCGATTTCCACCATCTGCGACACCAAAGGCATGGACGCACTGGCGCGCACCCAGTCAAACAGGTGATCTTCGTAGCCGCCGTACTCGTGATAGACGGCCTCGCCCGTCTCCACGTCCGTCGCCACCATGTAAAACGGCATGGGATTACGGCTATAGGCTTCGAAATCAAATTTATCGTGCACAAGCGGCACTTCTCCGTAGGCGAAATCGGTACTGTAAATATTCCCGTTGCGTAGCAGGCTCCAAAAACCGCAATAGCGCTTATCTTTGCAAAAACGCGTGTTGTAGCGAATCGCTCTGCCGACCTGCCCCGACTTGTAATTCACGCCGAAGGCGGCTCCCGCCGACACGCCGATTACGCCGTCAACGCGTATCCCCTCTTCCATGAACACATCCAGGATGCCCGCCGTAAACATCCCGCGCATAGCGCCGCCCTCTAATACAAGCCCGATTTTCATACAATTATAAGCGGAAGCCTAACATAAAATCCTTTCAACGAAAATATCAGCCGCTGAATTTCCAACCGAAGTCGTTGTGATAGATCATGCTTCGGGTCATACCGCCGTCGATACAGACGTTCTCCCCCGTAATAAAGCCCGCCTTATCGGAGGCCAGATAGAGAACCATTTCTGCGATGTCCGCAGGCGTTCCGACGCGACCGGCAAAATGCTGTTTCGCATCAGGACCGTCGTACTTTTTAGACAAAGTGTCTATCCAGCCGGGAGAAATGGAGTTTACCCGGACTCTTCCCGCAAGGCTGGCGGCAAGTCCGTGTGTGAGCGCGGCGAGCCCGCCTTTTGCCGCCGTGTAACTCTCCGTCTGAGGCTGGCTCATTCTATCACGGGAAGAAGCAATGTTGATTATCGATGCCCCCTCCGAAAAATGGTCTCGGAATAACTTCGAAAGGTAAAACGGAGCAACCACGCCGACCGCCTGCGCATAAGCAAACTCTTCGTAGGAGCACTCGTCGATTCCCTTGAAAAGCGGCATTGCATTGTTAACAAGCACATCGACGTGCCCGCTCTCGGCAAGCACCTCTGCGGCGAAGCGCTCAAGAACCGTCTTGTCTGCAAGATCGCCGACAAACCACGGGCCTTGCCGGATGTCGATGACATGCACCGTCGCCCCTTCACGCGCGAAGTATTCCGCGATGCACTTTCCGATGCCTTGCGCCCCTCCGGTCACCACGACCACTTTACCGTTGAACATAATATCCGCCATAATCGTCCTCGTAAATCTCTCTGATTTTCTCCGGCACATTGCATAAATTCAAATCCGCGAAATCAAACATTTTGTATATGCCGTGTGAGCGTAAATAGCCTGTCGAAAAAAAAGAATACGGGCATCCCGACAATAAGGATCTCATACTTCCGGACAGGATCATACATGACCTGAGAAGAATAACGTTCCCGGGTGTTTAAAGCGCCCAAATGACGCGGATCGTCGGCCGCCGTCTTTTCGTAATTATGCTTCCACGATACGGGATTAAGGGACAATGCCCCTTCATGGCACACCAAATTATACGTTCCGAACTTTCCGTCTTCCATACGCTCGCAGTTCCATGAAATGACAACCCGGGTGTCCGTTTCCCCTTCTGCGAATTTCAGATGTGTGTTTTTTCTGAAATAATCTTCGGAGTAGGAATATCCCAGCGGATAAGCCGCGATCATACGCTTGTACACGTCGGGATGTTCCGCCATGTAGTCAGACAGGAGAAACTTTAATACGTTGGAGCCTTGTGAGTGCCCGGCCAAAATGAAAGGCCGCCCGTTATTGTAATGCTTCAGATAGTATTCGAATGCCGCCAAAGCATCGCGATAAGGCACATCCTTCACGAACTGCTCCTGTTCTTTCAGCGAGTAGCTCAACAATTTCATGGCATCAAGCTGGCGATAAAAGGGAGCATAGACATTCGCAATTCCCTCGAAACACGAAGCCTGCTCGGCATACGCTCCGGGTGCTTTCCGGCGCATCGAAACATTGTCGATCGTGTTCACCAGTCCGTCAGCCTCACTTGGTTCCCAACAGGTCGGATAAAGATAAAAGACATCCGCCTCGCATTGCGGTGCGGCGGTAATTTTCACCCAGTTCGACGGATCGGAATAGTTAATTTCGGAGATTTGCTCTTTTCCCGTACCGCCGTTACCGCATGCACTCATAAGCGCCGCAAACGCAAAGACAGGAAAGCTTACGCCTAAAATCCTAAGTAGTTTCACGGCTTAAAATCTCTCTTTCGTCGCGATTTAAGCGCCCTTTTAGAAACGCATGCGGAACCCGGCATTCGCACTGTGATTGACGTAGGAATCCGTTCCCGCAGAGAACGAATAACCCGCATAAACACTCATGGTTGCGCTCAAATCCACGTTTAAGGTCGGGCCGACGGAGAACATATCTTCCGGAAGCGTTTTTGCCGTTTCCGAGATTCGGCTTCCGTCCTTCGCCGTCACGTCGATATCAATCTCGTCGCCGAGGAAATCGTGCGAGTAAGCGAAATCCAAGCCCAAGCGCCACGGCGTTTCTTCGAGATCGAATTCCCAAGAGAAGCTGCATCCGATACGCGTACGCAGGCTTTCACCGGAAATATCGTCTGCGTCAAACGCTTTGTTGCTTCCGTTTTCCGAAAACGAGTCTGCCTGTGTGTACATGTATGAGAGACCGATATACGGCGTTGCGAAGATTTTCTTCGCTTCGGAAATGGTCAGTACCGTTCCCGCGTCGGCAAAAATACCTGCACTCAGTCCGGTCGTGTCGCCGGTTGCGTTCCCGTAATCGGTTTTGCGTTTTACGTCGTAGCTTGCGTAAGCGAGTTGTGCGCCCGCGTTGACGAAGGCGGTTTCAAAGGATTTCCCGGCGTAGGCCGTCAGACGGAAGTCCGTTGACTCGATTTCCCCGCCACCGTTGTGAATCGTTGCTTTGCCCGTGCTCGTGCCGAGAGCAACACCCAGGGTCGTGGTTTCGTCGAACCTGTAATCCGCACCCGCCAGCACGCCGTAAGTGTCGAAATCGAACGTCGGAGCATGCGGCGCCGTATCGTTATCCACGGACGTTCCTTGCGCTTGAGCAAAGAATTCCCACGGAGTTTCTTGTGAGAAACGATCGATGCGGCGCTGTTCCATGCGGGCGGAAATACTGCGTGCGTCCGCGTTGAACGCTTCCGTCGGCATCGCAATCATTGCCGCATAGCTCTTCGGAGAAAGGCGATCCAGAATTGCATGCGCGGCGTTTGAGTTTCCGGCTAAGATTGCGTTGAAAAGCGGATCATCTTCAACTTTGTCAAAGCCGCTGATATCTGCTGAATTGACGAGACCGTTGCTCAGCGTATTTGCCGCTTCATGGCTGGAGGACAAAATCCAATCCTTGAAGTCTGAAGAGAAACCGCTTCCGTAAAGTACCGAAATTGTTCCGGCAGGATTGTTCGCCGCACGAACGGCAAGTCCGTTGCGTGTGTCGTAAATAACGGAGCTTTCCCGCAAATAATCAGCCAATTCTCCGTTATCGTTTCGTTTCAAAAATTCGACAACATCGCCGACGACGATTCCGTTTTCGAAAATTTTAAGATCTTTTCCCGGAATCAAAGACGACAACGTTATTTTAGCCGTATCCGGAAGGGTGATTTTGCCTCCGCCGAGAGAGACTTTTTCTTCGTTCGCAGCGTTCAGTGCCAACGTTCCCCCTAGAATCAGCTCAGTTCCGGAACCTTCCTCCATCTTGACGTTCCCGCGCAGCGTTGCGCCGTTGAGGACTGTCAGTTTCTTTACGCCGACTGTGCTTGCGAATGAAACATCGGTGCCGCTTGCCAAAACGATTTCCCCGTCACCGCTGATAGCCTTTGCGTTTACTTGCGTTGTATGCGGTGCGGAAGCATTCACCGCCCGGCTTTGGAGTTGTGTTTGCTCGGCGGCAAATTCGATTTTCCCGTTGTTGACCAGAGTAATATTTCCGGAGACGGACGGTATGTTGTTAAGCATTACGGTAACGCCTTCGTTGACGGTCACGGTCACGTCCTGCGTTGCGTTTAACGCACCCGTTACGGAAATCGCATTGCCCGTGTTGTAGGCGTTGACGAAATTCACGTTCCCGGCAGTTTCAATTGCCGTTTCCGCAGAAATGTTCGCGCCGTCTGCAATGTTGATTGCATTGGTCGAGTCATTGACAATCCCGTAGGACGCTCCGTATTCGGAACTTGCCACGATCGAGCCGCCGATGGCATCCGCAATGTTCGTGTACTTGTCCATACGGATTCCGTACGCGTTCCCGTTAACGGCATGGACGTTCAGACGAATCTTTTGAAAATCAATCCCGATTCCCGAGGAAGACCAGGTTTCGTCTCCGTTGCTGCTGTTCCAGTGCGTATAGACGGCGACTGAATCGTAGTCGCTGTTGATGACGGTCGGCGTGGAGCAGTTCACATCATTGTCGTAGGCTAAGCCGAACACGTCCCCGTTCTCGGCGGAAATCGAAACTTCGCCGGAAATTTTCCCGGTAATTTGAGAGCTACTGTAGGCGTAAATCGTGTTTGCGCGTGAACCCAAATCTCCGTGTGTCGTTGCGGAGAACGAGCCTGACAAATCGTGAACGCTGGCGCTACTGTCTGCCAAATAAAGCGCGTAAGCATTACCCCGGGCTTCGGCAGAAAGAGACCCGCCGATATCAACGTTCGAGAGCGTGTTTTCCGCATAGACGCCGTAAGCGCGATAGGGCGTTTCGGCTTCAGTTTCGGTGTGGACGACGGAAATGTTCAGTTTAGACCAATCGTATTCAATCCCGGAAGAATCGCATTTGTATTTATCGTCACCGGAGCGACCGGGGTCGATGTTGAAAACGCCCATGGTTACCGGATTGTCGCCGTATAAATATTGGTAATGTCCGAACGAAAGGCCGTAGGCATCTTGCGTCCCGTTGTTTTCGATATTTATGGTTCCGGCAAACTTTTCAAGATTCTGTTCAACATATACGCCGAATACATTCTCATTGTTTGAGCCTTTGACCGTAATCGTCCCGTCGATTGTGCCGATACTCCCATCCGGTCCGCTTATAAACATTCCGTAGGCTTCGTAGCTCGTTGAGGTTGCGTTTACTTCTCCGGAGAAAGTATCAATGCGTCCGCCATCGATTGAAATAAATATGCCTCTGGCCTCGCTTCCGGTTGCGGAAAACGTTGCATCTGCCGTTATTTTCCCGACAGTTCCGCCGGAAATCGTCAGCGCTTGCGCAGTGCTGTCCGCAGTCACCGTAATGTCCCCGGAAATGGTCTCAATACGTCCGCCGTCTTTTACACGAAGGGCGCCGCAAACCTCTGTCCCGGATGCCGAAATTTTCCCGGCAAGCTTGTCGACGTTCCCACCGTCAACCGTTAACGCATAATTTCTTTGACCGCCGCTGGTTTCAATTGAGCCGTCATAGGTCCCGAGTTTGGATTCGTTCCCGACATAGATACCGTAATGCGCTTCGCCGGGCTCGCTTTGTGCGGAGACGAAAATGTTTCCGGAATAGGATTCCACTTCGCCTCCGTTGAGAATCTGTATTACGGACGATTCGTCTTGGGCCGGATTGACCGACGTAATTTCCGTCCCGATTGTGCCGACCGTCGCATTATCGACACAAATCCCGACGGAGACATTGTCGATCTTCAACTCATTGATGGCGGAGATGTTCGCTCCGTCTTCGACGTAAACACCGTAAGTGGTGCCGGACTCGGAATTAATTTCTAATTCCATGCCGGAAATTTCGGACAGATTTGTACCCGTCCCCGCGGCGTAAATCCCGTAGACGACGCGATCCGCCGCACCGCTTTTATCGCTCAGCGTGATTTTGTAGTCAGATGCCAAAGCCATTCCGGAAGAATCACCCGTTTCGGTATTCAGAAATGCAACGGAGCTTCCGTCGTTTACATACTTCCCGTAAACCAAGCCGTACAGGGCTTCCGTCCCATACGATTCGAGGCTAACGGAACCTTCGATCGGATTGTCGATTGACGAAGCGCTACTCACGCTGATTCCGACAAGATGGCTGGAGCCCGTGGAGGACAAAGCGATCTGGCTGTTGACGGATTCTATCGTTGCCGTACCACTAAGGACAATGCCGCTTGCGATACCGTTTTCGGTCGTCGCGGAAATTTCGCCCGTGAGCTCCTTGATAGATGCTCCGTTTTTCAACACAACAGCGCTTGCATCGTTCCCCTTTGCCGAAAGATTGCCGGAAACATGCGATGCCGCAGAATTGTCCAAGGACAAAGCGACGGCCGTCGCCGACGCTGCCTCCGCCGACAAGTCGTAAGCGAGATCACCGATGAGCTTCCCCGCCGCGAAGTAAGCGTAAGCGGATTGGGTAGCGTCGTTCCCGGAATAAGCCGCAGAAACGGAAAGGTTCGCTCCCGTGCCGATTCCGGAGGAGTTTTTGTTGGTGACCGAGTACAGACCGACAGATTCCGTTCCATCGGCAGTCGCGCCGTAGAGAATGCCGTAAACATTGCCCTTGCCGCTTGAAACGAGAACGGATGTGTTTTCCACCGAGACGGAACCTGCCGTGTCCGCCACATAAATCGCGTAAGCGTTGCCGGTTTCAGAAATCGCTCCCGCTCCGGCAGATTCACTTGCCGTTAAGCCGGCGCCGTCTTTGAGGTAAACCCCGTAGGCGTTCCCGCTGGTTGCCGAAGCACAAATCTTGTAGTTTAAATCCATCTGCTGCGCCTGGCCGGTAGCATAAAGCCCGTAGGCTGCGGATTTATCTCCCGTGGTTCTCATCGAAACGGAAGCTCCGGCACCAATGGTAATTCCGGAGGAATCGTTTTTCTGGTCGGTCGCATTATAAATCCCGACAGACTGTGTTTTGGAAACATCATTTCTTCCGAAAATCAAACCGAACACGTCCGAGTTATCGAGCCCGCCCGTTACCTCCAGATTCCCGTAGAAGGTGCCAAAATTTCCGGAAGTTTCGTTCTTAAGAAAAATCCCGGTGGCGACACCATTCTCGGAAGAAACCACGAAATTGCCGTAAATGTCGCCGATGTTCCCGCCGTCGGAGACATAAATACCGTAGGCTCCGGAGGCTTCATCGAGCGCTGTCGATTTTACGGTGAAATCGCCATAGATGCCCCCCTCTGTACCAAGCTCGGAATGGGCGTAGAGTCCGTAAGCATTTCCCGAGGTTGAGGTAATATTGAATGAGGAGGAAAACGTTTCGTCCGTTCCGTAAAAATTCCCGTTTTCGGTCGTGTAAATACCGTAGGCGGCACCGGCGGCGGTGACATTCATTTCCTTGATTTTTACGGGAGTGTCAATCGTGCTATCTCCGCCGACATAAAATCCGTATGCCGCCGTACCTTTGGGGCTGCCTTCCGCTCCGGATTGATTCCCCGTCGAAGTCGCCGACAATGTGATATTTTCCCAGTCAATATCAAAGCCGGAGGAATCCTTCGTCGTTCCGTTATACAAGGTAACTCCGCCGGGAGTCATCTCGTCGCTGTCACTATCGCTGTCGCCGGAGATGTCCCGGCCGATAACGTAGCCGAAGACTTCACCTGCTGCGGAAACAGAGATGGAGCCGCTAATGGTGCCGACCTTCGTTGTGGCATCCCCGGTTTTGGCAATCCCGACCGCACGGGCATTGGCGGAAACTACCGTGACTTTTACGTTTTCCATATCCGAAACGGATGCCTTTTCGAATACGTTCCCGTCTTCGTCCTGCGCCGTGTCGATGATGATACCACCGGCAAAGTCGGCTGCGGAAGAAACATTCACTTCCAAATCGGAAATTTTTTCGACGGTCGTATTACCTTTCAGATACAAGCCATAGGCATAGTTTCCGGCGGACGTTCCCTTATTTTCCACATTAAAAACGGCACCGTCGAGCGTCCCGATTTCGCCGGAGTCGGAGAACAATCCGACCGCAAGCGTCTCCTCTCCTTCTTCGGCGCTTTTGTTCCCGCTCGTAACGCTCACGTTAAACGTACCGGACAAAAGCTCTACGCGATTTTCATTCATACTTTCATCTTCGCCCACTTGAAAGTAATCTGTCTCCAGGACATAAACACCGTACGCCTTCCCGGATTCCGAAGACACCGTAACGGTCGCGTCGGAAGTGACGGTATTTCTCCCGCCGTACAAACCCGCCGCCGAAGCGCGATCATAACCGTGAACCTCAAGCGTAGCATCTTCGACACTGTTCGAAACCGGCTCTGGGCCCAAATAACCGTTACCCCAGTTGACGCTGTAAATCCCGAGCGCGTAGCTGTCTTCGTTCCCGGTCGCGGAAGCCTTAATCGATGCCCCGTTGTAAATGCGCAAACCGGTACTATAAAGCTGAACAAGCGTGTCGCTATTGTGGTCGTTGTGATAAACGCCAAACGCATTTACCGCTTTGGAAGTGGACGAAGTGGACACATCAACGGTCGTGCCGACAATTGTCAGAGTCGTTCCCGCCATCTCGACTTCGATTCCGGTAATATTTTTGTTGGAATTGGATCCCTCGACCGTTTCGCTTCCGATGGTCGTCGTCCCGCCGATCAACTTATAACCGAGAAACTCCTCAGACTGAATCTCGTCGGCATTGTCAACCGCCTTAGAGATGGTCTTTAGCGCAAGTTTAACGCCGCCACTAATAAGCATATTCTTGAGCATGCCCGCAGATCCGACGACCGGAACGGAAGCAGCTGCCGCAATGAGAAATAGACGCGTAAAATTTTTCATAAAATAGCTAGTGGGAATTAATGTTAGACGCGAATTCGAGTAATACGAGAATGAGTTCCGAGCGAGAACCCTCGCTACTTTATTTTGCATAAAAAGCAGAAAAAGACAAATGAATCTTTCACCCCGCCCCGATTAACCCGCCCACTCCCGCAGACAAACAAAGTCGAACCGGGCAAATCAATTCCGAATGCTCCTACGACAGACTCTCCCCCAAAAACAAAAACGCCCCACCAAGTTTCCCTGGTGAGGCGTTTTCGATTAAGCTTGATTAAAGCTTAGCGGCGACGGCGACGCGTGCCGACGAGTGCGAGAGCGCCGAGACCTGCGAGCAAACCGAACGTAGACGGCTCGGGGATCGCAATAAAGCCAATTCCCTTCACGGAAGCACCACTTGTTGCTGTAATTTTAAGAGTGGTATAATAAGTACTGTCCTCAAGATCGAAGGCAGCTGCACCATTCTTGACAGACGCATAGTCGCCGGAGAACGTGATATCGCCTGCTCTGTAGTAAGTACCATTACAGTCGAAAATCAATCCCCCGTCTACAAGCCCAGTCTCTGCAATGCCATTAAGCGTAAGATCAATATGTTCGTTGGTGACAAACGCCGCAATGTTATTGAAAATGTCTGCACTAACAATCCAACGGCTAGCACGTAAGGTTGTATCAAGGCTATTAAGCTCCGCGTCTGTGATCGTCGTTACCACATCCAACGTAGATGAGGCACCCGTCGTAACCAGCTTAATATTATTCGTTGCTGTTAATGTATTTGAAATGTTAAACGTAAGCGACGTATTCGCTGTATTCAGCCCGTATCCGTCCGTTCCATAAATCGTGACAGCATCTACCGTCGTATTAACGGTCAGGGCAGACGTCTCGTTATAGGCCAAATCAAGGCGCGTATCCGTAGGCTGAGTTCCGTCAAGGTCGATGGAGGTGACAACCTTAGTGTTTGTTGTTGCATTAGCAAATGCACTTCCTGCGGCGAGAAGTACGGCAATAGCGATATATTTTCTCATAGTGTTTTAGGTTCGTTTTCTAATTTGGAGGCTTTATTCTACCCCCCCCTCAAAAGTTGTCAATGCTTGTTTCGATCGATTTTAGAGGCTATTTCACACGATTGCGGGGATATACAATTGTAGGGCACGAAATTAAAGCAATCGTTTTTGACCGTTCCCGTAACAAGTCAGGCGAAGAAGTCGCCTAAGCCGTAATTCTCTGCACTAAGAAAAGTCCACCTCACCGGGAAAGCATGGCAGCCGACTTATTTGCATACCCTAAAATTTCACTCGTGGCTCCTAGAACTTTTTTGAGACCAGAAAAGGAAAGACACTAAAAAAACGCATGTAAATTTCTCGTAAATTTCTCTGCAAGAAATAGGCGTTTTTAGGCGTTTTCTGACGTTTTTGAGAGATTTCAAAAAGACACAAAAAAGCCCGCGAAGCCTTTATTTAAGCGGCCTAGCGGGCTTTTTAAATTGTTGAATGGTCGGGGCGAGAGGATTCGAACCTCCGACCTCTTCGTCCCGAACGAAGCGCGCTAGCCAGACTGCGCTACGCCCCGACATTCAAAAAGAATGAGGATGAATAAATCGAGTTTACCGAATCATTGCAAGCTCTTTTTTGAAAATTTTTAAAAAAAGTTTTTCGGGCAGGCAAAAATAAATTTGCGGGCTTGCGGGAAAAGCCGCAAAAGCGTTTCATTGAGCCTATGCGAATTGAGATTGATCAGCCTCTCGACATGCATCTGCATCTCCGCGACGGAGACATGTGCCGACTCACCACTCCGCTCACCGCCGAGTATTTCTCCGGAGCCGTCATCATGCCGAATCTGGTTCCGCCGGTTACGCAGGTCGCGGACATGGAAGCCTATCGCACGCGCATCCTCGAAGCCGCAGGCCCCCACGCCGGAGCATTCACGCCGCTGATGACTCTCTTTTTCAAAAACCAAACGCGCGAAGAACTCGAAGCGGCACGCAAGCACGAAGCGTTCTTCGGATTGAAACTCTATCCGGCGGGAGCCACGACGAATTCCGACGGCGGCGTCACCGACTTCGGCGAAGCGGAAAAAACATTCCGTGCCATGGAAGAACTCGGCATTCCCCTGCTCGTTCACGGCGAAAGCCACGGCTTCGTCATGGACCGCGAAGCGGAGTTTCTCCCCACCTACCGCCGCCTGGCACAAGCCTTCCCGCGCCTGAAAATTTGCATGGAGCACATCACGACGGCTTCGGCTCTCTCGCTCCTGGACGAATTTGAAAATGTCTTTGCCACGGTCACGCTCCAGCACCTGCTGATCACGCTCGACGATGTCGCCGGCGGCATGTTGCGCCCGCACCTGTTCTGCAAGCCGATTGCCAAGCGTCCGGAAGACCGTTCGGCCCTTCTGGCGGCAGCGCTCTCCGGTCACC
Source organism: Candidatus Spyradenecus sp. (assembly GCA_045651925.1). Lineage (GTDB taxonomy): Bacteria > Verrucomicrobiota > Verrucomicrobiia > Opitutales > UBA953 > Spyradosoma. The sequence continues at coordinate 22,806 of JAZRTJ010000033.1, forward strand.
CGAAGCTGATGTTCGGCAGCGACTCCGCCCCGCACCCGCGCCACAAAAAGGAATGCTGCGGTTGTGCCGCGGGTGTTTTCACGGCTCCGGTCGCCCTGCCCGCGCTGGCGGGTTTGTTTGTAAAGAACAACGCCCTCGACAAGTTGCAGGACTTTGTCGGCGGAAACGCGCGCCGCATCTACGAACTCAAGACGGCTCCGAAGAAAGTCGTACTGGAAGACACCCCCTGCACGGTTCCCGCCGTTTACGAAGGCTACGGCGAGCACGTCGTCCCGATGTTTGCGGGCGAAAATCTCGCCTGGAGCGTCGTCGCTTAACCCTTTCTTTTTATTCTCTGCTATGAAACGAACGACTAAAACACTGCGCCAAGCCAAGGGGAAATCGCAAATCGTTTGCATTACCGCTTACGATGCCGTGACGGCGCGACTCGCCGATGCGGCGGACGTGGACGTGATTCTCGTCGGCGATTCTGTCGGCAACGTCGTCCTCGGCTTCGACAGCACCGTTCCCGTCACCATGGACATGATGGCTCATCACACGGCGGCGGTTGCCCGCACGCGTCCGAACGCACTCATCGCGGCAGATATTCCGTTCGGCGTGGCTCACGGCGAATTTTCCGATTTGCTGAAGTTCTGCATGCGCCTGATGCAGGAATGCGGCGCGGAAGCCGTAAAAATCGAAGGCGGTGCGGAAATGGCTCCGACGATTGCGCGGCTCACGGCTGCAGGGGTCCCCGTGTGGGCGCATATCGGCTTGCAGGGACAATGCGTTTTTCAGGAAGGCGGCTACCGCAAATTCGGGAAAACCGAGCAGGAATACGCCGAAATTCTCGCGGCGGCGAAAGCCCACGAATCGGCCGGCGCCTTTGCGCTCCTGGTCGAAATGATGGTACCCGAACTCGCGGCGGAAATCACGCGCAGCGTTTCGATTCCAGCAATCGGCATCGGTGCCGGGAAAGACTGCGACGGGCAAATCATCGTCATGCACGACATCCTCGGTCTTTCGCCGAAAAAGCCCTCCTTCGCTAAGGTTTACGCCGACTTGTCCGCGCAGGCAGTTACGGCCATTTCCGCCTACCGCGACGACGTCCGGGAAAAACGTTAAACGCTTATAAAGTCGAACGCAAATGAACACAAATTGGCCCATGACTCGGTTGCTCGCGGGAGCGCTGTGTTCGTTCGCCGCAGTATTCGCATCTGCGCAGGAGAGCCGCACGGATGCGAACAGCGCGCCTGCGTCAAGTGCCGTAAAAACCGCCCTCAAAGAAGCCGCCGAAATAATTTCGAGTCAAACGAGCACCGCCGAAGCTGAGCTTCGGGAATGCCTTAAGAATATCCGGGATAAGGCTTCTGCAGATGCCGCTGCCACGAAAGTCCGGGATTTGATGATTGCACTGACTCCGAAGCGCAGCGCGTTAGCACTTGCGATTGCCGATCGGCCGCTTTCTTCGGAAATGCTCGAAGTTCAAAAGTGCTGGCAGGCGATTGCGGAGACCTACGACTGGTTTAATTCCGTCGCGCTCGAAAATGCCTACCGCGAAGCGATTTTTTATTTTTCGGCCCAAAATTTATCCGAAGCCCGAAAATATTTTCCCGTTTCCGCGAAACTGTTTAAGGCGGATTTTTCCGATCTCCCGCCGTTTACGGGGAAAGACGATGCCGCCGCGTGGCAGGCGATGAAACCCGTCCTTGAACACGCGCGTAAATTTCGGGATTTTTGGTTTTCGATTCGTGATAAGCAATCTGCGGATGCCGCTGCCGAACGCATCGGGGACCTCTACCGCGAAATGGCGGAATTCGCCGAAAAGCATCAGCAAGCAATTCCTTCTCTGACCCGAATGGACATTTCCGAAGCGCTTCAGAAATATATCGTTTCCGTCCGGCAGACACTGGAGCGCGAAGCCCTGCTGAGGCAAGCCGTTGTCACCCGATTCGATTGTGAAAAATACTTCGGCTCGGGCGCCTTGATCGAAGCAGCGGAAAAAGCCATTTCAGACGCGCAGGAGCAAATGTTAATCCGTCGTTTTAAAAGAAAGCAACAACCATGAACGTCGTTATTTTAGGAGCGGGAGCCTGGGGCTCGGCAATGGCGATTCACCTCAATCGCTGCGGACAGCGCGTGACGCTGATTCCGCGCCGCCTCGAACAGGCCTTGGATATTGCGACCTCCCGCGAAAACAAGGTTTATCTCCCCGGAGTCGCATTCCCTCAGGACATCCAGCTCGCCGCAAACGCCGCGCCCGCGCTCACGGAATGCGACGTGCTTGTTTTCGCCTGTCCCTCGAAAGCCCTACGCGCAACGGCGGAAGGTGTGAAAGCCATTTTGGACGGCAACCCGCGCAAGCCGCTCGCCCTGCTCGTGCTTTGCAAGGGCCTCGAAGCCGACAGCTTCCTCCCGCCGGAATCCGTCCTTTCCCAAGTGCTTCCGGGCATTCCGACCGGAACGATTTCGGGCCCGACCAACGCCGCGGAAGTCGCCGCCGGTCTGCCCGTTGCCGTCGTTTTTGCCAGCACCTGCGACGAGGCCACGGCCCGTCAAATCCAGCAGGAATTCAGCAACGCCACGTTCCGCGTGTACCGCTCCTCCGACGTCATCGGCGTCGAACTCGGCGGCTCGCTCAAAAACATCTATGCAATTGCGGCGGGGATTTGCGACGGCATGAAGCTCGGTGCCAATGCCCGCGCCTCCCTGCTCACGCGCGCGCTCACGGAGATGTCGCGCCTCATCGCCTCCTTCGGCGGCAATGCCGAAACCGTGCAAGGCCTCAGCGGCATGGGCGATCTGATTGCAACGGCGACGGCCGACTGGTCGCGCAACCGCCAATTCGGTCTGCAAATCGGCCGCGAAGGTATCCGCGCCGCGATGCAAAAAATGTCCTCCGGCACCAGCATCGTCGAAGGCTATTACGCCACCAAAAATTTCTACGAATACGCCCAAAGCAAAAAAATCCCGGCACCGATTCTCCAATGCGTCCACGCCATCGTTTACTGCGATGTGGACCCGCGCGACGCAATCGACGCCCTGATGACCCGCGATTTAAAATCTGAATAAAACAACACTGACATGGCACGCGACAATGCTCACTACAATCGCGATATCGCGATTCTTAAACACGACGAATCCGAAATCCCCGAACTGATTGAAGCCGCCGGAGAAAATCCGCTGATTCTCGTCCTCGACGGCATTCAGGATCCGCACAACCTCGGAGCCATTTTGCGCACAGCCGACTGCGCCGGCGTCAGCTTTGTCATCATCACGAAACGCCGCTCCGCCCCCGTTACGGAAACGGTTCGCCGCATCGCTTGCGGCGGCGCGGAAAGCGTCCCGATCGTCCTCGCCAACAACCTGCGCAACGCCCTGGAAAAGCTCAAAAGCTGCGGTGTCTGGGTCGCGGGAACCTCCGACCACAAGGCGAGCAAATCCATTTACAACGCCAACCTCAAAGGCGCGCTCGCCATTGTCATGGGCGCCGAAGGCGACGGCATCCGCCACCTCACGGGCGAGACCTGCGACTTCCTGCTGCGCATCCCGATGCTCGGCAGCGTCCCCTGCCTCAACGTCTCCGTCGCCACGGGCGTTTGCCTCTTCGAAGCCCTCCGTCAGCGCGGAGTCCGCTAAGCGAAACGCTAAGTATCGAGCCAGCGCCTACGGCGGGAGATTAGAGATCAAAGGTTAAAGAGGCTCAGCGAATAGTGAATAATTAATAATGAATAATTCTATGCGGAGATTTTTGCTCTCGAGCAAAAATTTTGAAGAAAGCGTTATTCACTATTCCTTATTCGTTATTTCCTAAAATCCCCTATCCGTTATCAACTATCAGTTATCACTTTCGTGGCACGCATTCGGAATTGCCTCTTCGAGTCCGCCGCAGGCGCTCGCCTGATGCTCGATGCTTAGTGCTTGATGCTACTTAGCCACCGCCGCACGGGGATATCATAAAAGCGCAGGCAGAGATACGCGAGTACAACACTCCCGCCCATGACGAGCAAGGCCTCCTGCCAAGTGTCGCTCCACGTGTAGAGCTTCCTGTCGATGAGCCATTTGTAAAAGACATACATCAGCGGATAATGCACGATGTAGAGCGGGTACGAAAGCTCCCCGAGAAAACGGTTGATCCTGCCTGTAAATCCCGCACTCTTCCCGCAAGCCCCCAACCACACAATCAGCGGGAAGACCACGGCGATACAAGCCACCTCATAGAGCGCATTCAAACTGTACGCCGCGCTCACGGGAGCGATGTACGGCACGGCAAAAAAGGCAACGAGTAACGCGCTGCAAATCCAAAACGCGCCGCGGATTTCCCGGGGCTTAAACGTCCGCGCCAGAAGCATCCCCACCGTAAACGGGAAAAGCATGCGAACCAATCCGCCCCAGAAATTTACCTTATCAATCGTCCAGCCGACGCCGACACACCCGTAGCCGGAAACATCTCCGACGAAGAACCACGCGTGAATCACCCCCAGAATTACCGCCAGCGCCGCGAGGCATTTTGTCGAAAAACGGCGAATAAAAAGCGCGTACAGGACATTGCCGACATACTCAAAAAACAGCGACCAGCTCGGACCGTTCAACGGGAACATCTCTCCGTTCCCGCGCACTTCATACGGAACCCCCGGAACGGCAGGGATCATGAAAATCGTCAGCAGAAACGCTCCCGCCACCCACAGCGGAGACGCAAACGTCGCGTCCCATTTTTCAAAGCCGACAAATGCAAACGCCGCCACGCCGAGCGCCGCGCCCATGATGAGCATCGGATGCAGGCGAATCAGACGCCGTTTGAAAAACGCGCCGAGACTCATTTTCCCCCAGCGGTCGTCGTAGGCGTAGCTGACCACAAAGCCGGATAGGATAAAGAAAAAGTCCACCGCAATATGTCCGTGATTGAGCGTCGTAATTAAACCGCTTCCCGCATCGTTAACGCTCTCCGCAAACGCGTACCCCTCGAAAATGTGATACACGAGCACCAACAGCGCCGCAATCCCGCGCAAACCGTCGAGCAATGCGTAGTGAGGTTTCGTATCAGCAAAATTTGTTGCCGGAGAGTCGTGCTGTTCCATCATCGCCCCATTCTTCGGGAAAACGCACCCGAACGCAAAAACCTTTTCCGGCGAATTCAAAAAAATCGTTCCCGTACCCCCAAAGGACTCGGGAACGATTTTTACGGATAAATTCCGAGTTCTATTTCCGGCGGCGGAAGCCTGCGACTCCGAGCATGAAAATTCCCGCAAGCAAGCCGAAAGCCGAAGGCTCCGGAATCGGCATGAAACGGGACACCGAAAGCATCGAAAGATCCTGGATGCGCGTTAGTCCCGCGTCGGTATAATCCGTGAGATAGACTCCGTCCGCATCCTCGGAGAGCGCAAACGCTTTCAACGCAACCTCCCCGTCGTCGGAATCGGTAAGATAGACCTTGGAAACAAGGCCTGCCGCATCGTAATCACAACCCCACAGCGTTACGGCATGCTTCAGGGAATTTCCCGTCGCCTGCGGAATGTAAATATTCAGGCCGGCAACCGCCTGATCGTCTCTCAGGCACGTAATCAGCAACGACGAAAAACTGAGCAAATCGCTAAAGCCCGACGTATCGTTTTTATGCGTAAAATCGTAGGACTTGTAGTCGCCGCCGATCAGGGCTCCGGGTGTCGGATAAATCTCCGTAAAAAAGCCGCCCTTTTCCATCCCGCCGAAACACTCGGACCACCCGTAGCCCGTGGGGTATTTTCCGGCAAAACCGCCGCTAAGATACCACGAAATCCCGTATTCGCCGTCTCCGCCACGATCCGTCCAATTCCCGACAAAATATTCGAAAATCTGATACTGCCGCCGCGCCTTATTCTCGCGACCGACGACCAAGCCGTCCGGCGTTCCCTCGGGAAGCACATTTCCCGACGCCGTATAGGCATTTTGCCAGTATTGAAGCATGTTCGACGCTTGCGCCGCCCAGCACATACTCGCATCCGTTCGGGAATTAGTATTGCCGTTACCGACCTCCCACGCGTCCTCCCAGGAATACGGCACATGCGCCTTGTTCACGTCAATCCAACCGGAAGCTGAGGAAACCCCGGACACCCACGCAGACCCGCCTTCGGCCTGCACCAACGGGGCAAGCGCCGCAGGAAAAGCAATCAAAGCGATAAGGTATTTTGTCATACCCACAAGTAAAGACTACCAAATGAATAGGATACAACACCAAATTCCGCCCTACCCCCACACACCCGAAAAAGGAACCACGAATAAATCGGAAGCATGTCGTTTGAAGCTCCTTTTACGCCCCGTGTCTCCTCGCCTCCGTGAGAATTCCGATTTATCTCTCACGGAGCCACGGAGCGTCAATCGACGTTTTTTGTTTTTCATTCCAACACCAATCCTGCGGATGAATCAGCATTGGAAGCACTTTGTTTTGCACTCCGGCAAATCCCCATATCTCTGTATATCCGCGAGAGACTCTAAAATTATCTGCTCTAAAGCGAATTGAAATTTTCTGCAATTTTCAGCCGCAGATTGCACTCTCGATTAACCCTCCCGCGAGCTGCCATATTTTTTAACAACCATAATCAATTTAGGATTGAAGAAGACCAAATTTTGATTAGCACTCTAAACGGGAAAGATAACAGATGTTAACACGACGCGAAATTAAAGCACTTACAGAAGAACGATTTTTCAAACGAGGAGAATGCTACCTGAGTAAAGTCAGGTTGATAAAACGCACTCGAACCCAACTTTCCGCCATTGTGTCCGGCCGAGATGACTATACCACCAACATCTCACGCAATCGGAAAGGAAATATCTCCTATTCCTGTTCGTGCCCGGTCGGACAATCCGGCAAATTTTGCAAACATCTCGTTGCACTCGCGCTCCTTAACGCCGACAAAAACGATTTCGCCCAATGGAAAAAGCTCTCAACACAAACGCCGGAAAAAGAACTTAGGAAACAAATTAATGCCTTTGCCAAAATCTTTCCTCACTTAAGAGAACGCGAACTGGTCATTGCCTCCGTCAGACAAAAAAGAACCGACGAAGCTCGGGAACGCATCTTTATGATGATCGACAGCTTTAAAAAGAGCATAGATGATATCAACTATTTCATCTGCGCTCGCGGAGAGCTGACACCCGCCTACGATCTCTGCCTACAGCACGCTAAATTTCTCCTCGCCGAGCTTTCACACATCATGACCTACTTGTGGAACCATAATCGACCACTGCTTTACACCGTCAGAGATTACGCGGAAGAATGCGAAAAAAATTTTGAGTCGGCAAACAACGACGATGTTGAGAATCTACACTTTGAATTTGCAAAACGCGTCAGCTACACCCTGATGATTGATTAAGCTACCGCCAGCAGAAGAAGTCTATCGCTAAATCCACTAACACCGAAACGCCCTCTTCAACCCGCTGGTGAGAATCCTTTTCCAAGTTCGGTTTTACAACATTTCGAAAATAATCAACCGTCTCATGGAGTTGCCGATTTAGCGGCTTTTCAACGCCGCTTTCATTCTGAAGTACCGCCCGGATTCCTTTCAGGGTAGGAACGACATCTTTCGTATATGGCGTAGCTTTTTCCGGTCCGAACACCTTAAACATCCGCAATCCGTATTCCACGACAGAAAGTAACCCCGCCACGGTTAAAACTTTCTTTCCCTTTTCGTAAAGTTTTTGTTCGGCTTCAAACTTCCTCGCTACGTCAAACAACTTCCCGAAAGCTTCGATCGAAAAGAATGTCTCATTTTCTTCCCGCAGACACCGCTCCATCACGATTAGATATCCTTGAACGTTCCACTTTAATTCTTCATCCGAGACCAAGGAGATCTGCGTCTCCACCATTATTTGCCCGTGAGACATGAAAATTTGGCGCGTCACTTCCAACGCCTGATTCGGAATACCCGGAAGCGCACAACCTATTTTATCAATAGTCCGCACAGCCAACTCCCGATCCCCGTTTTCGTAGGCGCACCAAAGCTCGTTGTAGAGCTGATTTAGGGTTTTAGTGTTTACGATTTCTATAATTGTCATTTTCTATTGCCGAAAAGAGCGGAGAGAATTGCCTAAATTGTCTTCCTCACAGAAAAATTTTCCCCGGACAACTTTCACCTTTCCCGGAATACTCTATCGGTAGAATTTTCTCCGATGAGTCCCCGAAAAAATACTTACAGAAAACAAGCTTCCGTTCCCGCCTCAGCCGAAGACCGCTGGATTCCTGCCAACTCCGCAAAGGCAAAATCCTTTCTCCCGAAGCTGGAACTTCGTAGCCTCAATGCTTCTGCCGAGCAAAAATCCATTCTTTCTCACTGTGCGCAAACCCTGGGAACACCGTTCGCAAAGCCGTTTGAGTCAGCCGCGCTCGAAATTCTCGAAAGGGGAAAAGCGACCGACGAATCCGTATCCGAAGCTCCGTCACAAATCCTTTTTCCGGAACTCTTCGATGTCCCGTTCCCGCCGCCGAAAAAACCGAAATTCACCTTCATTGACCTTTTCGCCGGAATCGGCGGTTTCCGCATCGCCATGCAAAACCTCGGCGGCAAATGCGTTTTCTCCTCCGAGTGGGACTCCCAAGCCTCCAAAAAAACATAAAATCATACAAAATTTTCACAAGGCATTGTTTTTTTTGCCTTTCCTCTAAACATATGAGAAACTCCGTTCTATGCAGGTTTTTAGATATTATTTAAAAAAGTGTGGGCACCAAGAATTGGGAAGTGTCGGAGAGGATGGGCGCCCTCATCGCGGTCGCTATCTATTAACTTCCATGGATCCGCGTGTTCAGTCATTTTTTCCACACCTATCACAAACGCAGCGTAATGACTTCGTTCCCCTTCCCTGTATCCCCCTGTCGCAAGGAAAACAGGTCTATTGTAATTACGTTTATCACAATGATAGATTTCATGGATCAGAAGCGGCTCATCCGAGAAATGAGTTCCGATTATACCTCTGTAAAGAACTTGAAGGTAATGGGATTCGATTTAAAACAGGCGATATTATCATCTTTAGAAAAGAAGATGAACAAAACAACGAGTCTCCCTTACTCATGGAACACGTGCCGACTTCTGCACCTCAATACCAAGAATTAGATAAAATAATTCAAACCTCCGACATTAGGGGAAATTACGCTATTTATACGGGAACAATCGCTTGGTTCGAAGACAAAGTTTCTCAACTCCACAGGAAACATCTATCGACAGAGATTGATTCTGCACTGCTTGCAAAATTAAAAGAGACTTCATCTGCCCCACTACAAGCAACTGATGGCGCGCAAAAAACAATCGAAGATCTCTTCACGTCACAAACTATGTTTAGAGACTTCCTATCTGTCGGATACAACTATAAATGTGCAGTAACAAGAACTGCTATTAATTACAACGGACTTCACAATTTAGAAGCTGCGCATATTCGTCCTCGTGCTCATGGTGGATCTTGGGTGCCCAATAATGGTATTCTATTATCAAGAGATTGGCATTGGGCATTTGACAGAGGATTCTTCACAATTAGCGACGATTACAAAATTATAATACACGAGGACGCGCCTAATGATTTTTTTGAACAATACAATGGGAAAGAACTTTTCCTTCCTACAAATTCGTTTTTTCGCCCTGCCCCAGAAAATCTAAAGTGGCACCGAGACAAGTTGTTCGGCTTGTTCTTGAAACGTGGAGTATTGGAGTCAATTGACTAAAACCATGAACGTTGTAGATTTGTTTTCTGGCTGTGGCGGTCTTTCTAAGGGTTTTATTGACGCGGGACACACCGTCCTGCTTGGTGTAGACAACGACCAAGCAGCACTCAATACCTTCACTAAGAACCACGGGAATGCAATCGGGCTAAACGCCAATCTGTCATCTTCCGAAGCGTTTGATTTAATAAAAGAAAATCTTAAAGGGAAAAGAGTAGATATTGTTGTCGGCGGGCCACCATGCCAGGGTTTCTCGCTGACAGGTCCTCGCAATTTCGACGATCCAAGAAATTCCCTTTACCTCGCCGTATTCAAAGTCGTTCAACAATATATGCCCAGAGGGTTCGTCATAGAAAACGTGCCAGGCATGGCAACGCTATACAAAGGTGAAATAAAAAAAGAAATCCTGAGAAGATTTGACGCTCTCGGATACAGTGTTGCATGCGACATCCTCTGTTCGGCAGATTACGGGGTTCCCCAGATTCGAAAACGGCTTGTTTTTTTAGGAATCCAAAAAAAACTTGGAACGGCTTCCTTGCCTGCCCCTGTACTAACCGAGGATAATTATATCACAAGTCGAGATGCGATAAGCGATCTTCCACCGTTGGAGGATAATATCAACCTCGGCAAAGAACATTCGACATACGACACGCCCCCTCTGACAGATTTTCAAAAAAAAATGCGAAAAGGGTGCACTGTTCTATCGAACCATGTTGCGACCAAGCATACAGAGCTTGTACGGAACACCATCGCGTTAGTTCCGGAAGGAGGAAATTACAAAGACCTCCCTCCAGGTGTTGGAGAAAGCCGCAAGTTTAACATGGCGTGGACTCGATGTGATGGGAATAAACCCTCGCGAACTATTGATACTGGACACCGAAATTATTTCCACTATATCTACAACAGAATCCCTACTGTTAGGGAAAGTGCACGTCTCCAATCTTTCCCCGATGATTTTATTTTTACAGGAACGAGAACACAACAAAGCCGTCAAGTTGGCAATGCTGTCCCTCCTCTCATGGGATACCATATCGCCAAGCACCTCGCAAAGTTGATAGATAACTCCCTATGAACAAACTCAATACAATTGATTTATTTGCAGGATGCGGCGGTCTCATGGAAGGGTTTGAACAGTCCGGAGCGTTCAACACTTTGGCCTGCGTTGAATGGGAAGCACCTCCATGCGAAAATTTAAGGAATCGATTAAAAACAAAATGGAACCACTCTAATGCAGAGATGGAAGTTATCCGCTTTGACATTCAAAGAACCAAAGAACTCTTCGGTGGATTCAACGATTCTGTATATGGGTGCCATCCTGGACTAGACAAGATTATTGACGGAAAAAAAATCAATGTGATTATTGGGGGACCTCCTTGCCAAGCATACTCCATCGCAGGACGAATCCGCGACGAAAACGGAATGCAAGATGATTACAGAAACTTTTTATTTGAAAGTTATATAAAGGTCGTCGAGCGATATCAACCTGATTTTTTCCTTTTTGAAAATGTCACCGGAATACTCTCTGCTCGTCCTAATGGAATTTTAATAACTGAACAGATAAAAAAGGGGTTTCAAAAAGCGGGCTACCACATTATTGAAAACTTCAAAGATGCCGTTTTCTCTCTTTCAGACTATGGAGTCCCTCAAAACAGAAAACGAATTATCATCTTGGGAGTAAACAAGCAACGTTTCCCCCAAAACTACGATTTCATTGTAGATTCTTTCTACAATGAAATAATGCCATCTCTGAGAAAAAAGAAAGTAACGGTCGCTGAAGCAATTGGAGATTTACCAAAGTTAATTCCAATGATCCAAGACAACAAAGTCGTTTATGCATGTCATGGAAACCCTGTTGCGAACCATAATCCGAGACACCATAGCCAACGTGATGTTGGTGTCTTCAAAATATTAACGGAAGACATTGAATCCGGAAAATTGGAATATACATCTACAGAGAAACTAAAGGAACTATACACTCAGGTTACAGGGAAAAAGAGCAATATTCATAAATATTACGTTTTAAGAAACGACCAACAGAGTAACACAATTCCTGCGCATCTTTTTAAAGATGGCTTTAGACATATTCATCCGGACTCAAAACAATGTCGTACAATTACCGTTCGCGAAGCAGCAAGACTTCAAACGTTTAGTGATGATTATGAGTTTCTTGGAAGCATGATGCACCAATACAAAATGATTGGAAATGCCGTTCCTCCGCTTTTTTCAAAAATATTAGCAACAGCACTACACATGGTTTATCAACGATTTACGGATAAAACCATCAATCCATTCCCAAGACATTCCTACCCCGTCGAAAAAGATCTTCCTGCAACTCAACTCGTTTTTCTAGAATCGAGCGCCGATTCTTTCACACGTCGTAGTAGCCAAACTGAATCACATTAACAACAAAAGATTAATGTAGTCGTGCAATGCTTTTTCGAAAAGCCTCTCTTCGCTTTCGATGCTCTGTGATTGTTAATACCAAAAAGCATAAACAATCATAGGCTTCCCGTGCCTTCATAAGGCACTCTTCATCCGAAAGCATGTGAATCGCCTCGCTACAAATGCCATAAAGTTTCCCCAACGGATTTACCCCATCAATTCTCAAGTAGTGAGGAAGGGCTGTTTTGGCAAAATCGATTTTTTTACTCTCCGGAGCCTTTTCTAACCCATCAATCCTTTGAATTGTTTCCGTATCCCGTTCAGACGCTGCCTGCTCCTTTAAAATACCAAGCAAAATCGTAATACTCCGCTCCAATGGTTGGCGAAGATAAGCAAAGGCCCCAATGCCAAAACCATTTCGAATGCAAATCAATGCTTTGTGAAACAAATCTTTGTCTGTAGGAAATAAAGAGTCTAACCCTTTATCCCACAAAAGGTTTTCTCGAGGATATTCGAGTATTTTTTCAATAAAAACACCATCGTCAAGGAACTCTGCGACAAGTCCAATAACCTTAGAACGTTTACAAGTTACACATTCAAACTTAATGAGATAAAGATGTTTTCCCTTATAAAACCGTTCAGAAGAGCTATCCCCTCCTTCTAGCAAATCCACTTCTAACTTGCGAGTTCCATAATACCGATCTGCGTAAACCCACGGTTCTTTTGCGTCTATCTCAAACGGTCGAAGTACACCACAATTTTCACAAAACCAATCCAACTGAGACAATTCATCCCAAAACAAACTCCAATTTTCAAGCTTTGCTCGTCGATAGAGAGCCCCATCTCTAATAAACAAGCAAAGCCCGTCAAGGTTTTCAATCATCTCAAACATACAACGTCGTAAAAACCGCGTTAAGCTAACTTCACCAACTCTTCGGTCGGGGGGACGTCTTTGATGATTTGGGAGGGGAGCGGACCGACGCCGATGTAGCGGAGGTTCGGGAGCGCGGGAGCGTCGGCGAGTTCGACGATGGTCTTCATCACGAACGCGATGTAGCGCTTGGCGTTGGCGGGAAGGTCGGCGAAGGAGCGCACGCCGGAGATGTCTTCCGTCCAGCCCGGAAGCGTTTCGTACACGGGAACGAGGGTCTGGCGCAGCGCATCGTTACGCGGGACGTGCTTGTAGATTTTTCCGTCCGGGCCCTTGTAGGCGACGCAAACGAGCAAGTCGCCGCCCTGCCATTCGTCGGCGGGAGAAAGCGCGTCGAGCTTGTTGATGACCAAATCCTGGTAGCCGCCGTAGCGGAGCGCGTCTGCCTTTTCCACGCAGTCGCACCAGCCGACCATGCGTTGGCGACCGGAGACGACGCCGAATTCAAGCTTCTTCAAGCGCTTGCAAAGCGGGTGTGCGTCGTCCATTTCCGTGAGGAAGACGTGCGTGCCGACCTTGGTATCGTAAGCCTTGCAGCAGCCCATCGTGTGGACGGGCTGGGCAGGAATGCCGGCGGATTGGAAAAATTCCGGCGTAAAGGTGTGCGAAGCGGTAACGTTCGGCGGGAAGCCGTGGCGCTTGTCGAGCCAGTAGGCTTGGCCGAATTCGCCGATGATGTATTCGCCGCGTTTCATGGTGTCGAGCACGAGGTCGCGCACGTCGCAGATCGCGGGAACGAGTTCCTGCCCGGCGTTCCAGTAAACTTCGATGACCTTTTCGCGGTTGAACTTGAAGGGCGTTCCCGCGTCGAATTGGGTAAAGTCGAAATCGGCTTCGGTAAAGACGCCGTCGTTGATGGCGGGGGCGTTCCCGCGCACTTCGGCGGCGGTGAGCTTTTTGAAGAATTCGCTCCAGAGTTCCGGTGCGACGCGGCAAACGTGCTCGATGGTGCGCTCGGCGCGGTCCATGCGGGCGTTCATTTTTTCTTCAAAAACTTCCTTCGGTCCGAGGTAATCCGCGTAGGTGATTTGCCATTGGCCGACTTCGTCGCAGTAGGCGGGCGTGATGCCGCGTCCCGTGGAGCCGCGCGGCAGGTGCTTGAGGACGTTCACGCGGTAATCTTCAAACGCGAGGTCGAGCATGCGGTGGGAGACGTCGCTGAGCATGGTGCGCTCGTCGATGCGCAAACGCGAGTAAATCGGAATGTCCATCTTTTCGAGCGGGCGCGCTTCCCAGTGGAATTTACGCGGATCGGCAACCACGCCGGCACCGATGGCGAGCACGGCGACATCTTTTTCGATAACACCCGCAGGAAGCAGATTGAGCTTGAGCCCGCCGACGGTATGACCGGAATTTGCGCCGCCGTTGACTTTCATGACGACGGAAACGATGCCGCGCTTGCCGGTTTCGGCCTGAAGCTCGCGGATGACTTCGGGGATGAGGCGTCCCTTGCCTTCGTCTCCGGTGCTGATTCCGGTGTCTGCGATGAGTTGGCTGCAAAAAGATGTGAGTGCCATAGCTTTATAGAAAATTCGAAATGAGTTTAGGAAAAAGGCTAACGCAAAAACGAAACGGGTTAAAGAAATTAAATAGCTCAAAGAGAAACTTTAATCAGTGAACAGTGAATCGTTAATAGTGAGTAGAGCGATGCGGAGATTTTCCGGGAGCAAAATTTGAAACCCCTATCCACTATTCACCAAAGACACTTATCCGTTATCAACTATCAGTTATCCCCTACCTTCCTCTTTCCGGAGTCCGCTGGGAAATTTCTATTTGCGGCGTTTCCGCAAGCGGCGATAATTAGAGACACTATGATGTATCTAATCGCGATTTTAATCCCGCCGCTGGCAGTCCTGCTCTGCGGAAAACCGGTTCAATTCCTGCTCAATCTCCTGCTGTGCCTTTTCTTCTGGGTGCCGGGCATGATTCACGCGATTTTGGTTGTCGCCGACACCAAGGCGCAAGAGCGCAATCAGGCGCTGATTGACGCCCTTAACCGTCAACGCTAAGCCGGCGTGAGCGAAGCAGCTTCCGAGAGCATCCGCCTCAAAGGCGCGCGGGAACACAATCTGAAGAACCTCGAACTTCGGATTCCGCGCAACAAGCTCGTGGTGTTTACCGGGGTTTCCGGTTCCGGGAAGTCTTCGCTCGCGTTCGACACCATTTACGCCGAGGGCGCTCGCCAATACCTCGAAAGCCTTTCGGCAAAAATGCGAGCCCACCTCGAACAAATCCCGCGACCGGACGTCGATTTCATCCACGGACTTTCGCCCGTCATTGCTATCGAGCAACGCAGCTCCGCCAACAACAATCCTCGAGCGACCGTTGCCACCGCAACGGAAATTGCCGACTACGCCCGCCTGCTCTTGTCCGTCGCGGGGACACAATTTTGCCCGGATGACGGCGGCGAAATCACCCGCCGCACTCTCGATGATTGCCTCGATCAGCTTTGCTCCCTACCGACAGGCACCAAGCTCATTCTCGGCTCACCCTACGCGCAAATCAAACGCTCCCAGCTCCCCGACGAAATCGAAAATCTCCGCCGTCGCGGCTTCCAGCGTATTCGTATCGACGGCGAAATGTTCGACATCGACGACACGCTTCCCAAGTTTGAAAAAAAGTCCGCCCTCGCGCTCGACATCATCGTCGATCGCCTTGTCGTCTCCGCCGACGCGCGTTCCCGCCTTGCCGACTCGCTCGAACTTGCTTTCCGTGAAGGCAAAAACCGAGCCTTTGCCGTCGTCCTCGGCGAAACCCGCGAAATTCCCCTGCGGCTCGATTTTTCCTGCAAGCTCTGCGGGAAAACCTACGATGCCCCCACTCCGAAAAATTTTTCCGAAAGCCATCCCGACGGCGCTTGCCCGTACTGCGGCGGGCTCGGCGAAAGCCCGAAATTTCTGCCGGAACTCGTCATTCCCGACCCGAAAAAATCGCTCAAGGACGGTGCTATCAAGCCCTGGCGCTACGGCTCGAAAAAGATGATTACGCAGCGCAACGCATGGTTGCGGCAACTCGCCGAGCAACTTCCGTTTTCGCTGAAAGAACCGTGGGAAAACCTCGATGCGGAAACACAGAACCTGATTCTTCACGGGAGCGGCGAACGCCGATTTCTTTTGAAAGACGGACGACGTAAACCTGCGCCGCGCCCCTTTGAAGGCGTACTTGCCGATTTGGAAAAGACGGCAAAAACAACATCGAGCCTGCTTCTGCGCACGCGTCTGCTCGCCTTTCAAAAAACCTCACCCTGCAACGCCTGCGGCGGACTGCGCCTGAACCCGCGCGCCCTCGCCGTAAAGCTCGGCGGACAATCCGTCGGCGATTTCTTCGCGATGAATGTTCCCGCCGCGCTCCATTTTGTCAAAAGCCTAAAAAGTCTTCCCGCGATTGAACCCGTAGAAGACGCACGAGCCGGGCTGGAAAAACGGTTGCAGTTTTTGGAAACAACCGGACTTTCCTACCTGACGCTGAACCGCGCCTACGCGACACTCTCCGGCGGGGAAGTCCAGCGTGTGCGTCTCGCCGCGCAACTCGGCTTAGGGCTCGTCGGCGTCACCTATATTTTGGACGAGCCGAGTATCGGCCTACACCCCGCAGACCACGCACGCCTCATCGCACAGATGCAGGACTTGCGCGACCGAGGAAACAGCGTGCTCGTCGTCGAACACGACCGCGACACGATTCTTGCCGCGGACCATGTCGTCGAAATCGGCCCCGGCGCGGGAACGCAAGGCGGCTCGCTCGTGTTTTCCGGCACACTTTCGGAATGTATTGCGGACGGGAATTCCCGCACGGCAAAATTTCTTCAGGCAACGTCGGAAGAGCGTTCCCGTGAAGTTGCGGCAACGTTCCCGCGCGTTGAACCCAAACAATTTTTCACCGTACGCGGTGCCGCCGAACACAATTTGAAGAACCTCGATGTCGCGTTTCCGGTCGGTGCACTGACCGTCGTTTGCGGCGTTTCCGGTTCGGGCAAATCCACGCTCGTCAACAGCATCCTCGGGAACGCTGCCGCCCGCAAAATCAACCGCGCCAAGTGCATTCCCGGCAAACATGCAGGTATCGACGGGCTGGAAAACTTTGAAGGTTTCGTCCGCATCGACCAAACCCCGATCGGGCGTTCTCCACGCTCGAATCCGGCGACCTTTACGGGCATTTTCGATTTGCTTAGAAAACTCTACGCCGCCACGCCGCTCGCCAAAATGCGCGGCTACGACGCAGGACGCTTTTCCTTTAACAAACGCGGCGGACGTTGTGAAAAATGTCAGGGCGAAGGCCAAATCGCGCTCGATATGCAGTTCCTCGGCGAAACCTGGGTCGAATGCCCGAGTTGTCGCGGCTCGCGCTACAACCGCGAAACGCTCGAAGTCCTTTTCAAAGGCGTAAACATCGCCGAAGTACTCGATATGACGGTTGCCGACGCCTGCACGTTTTTCCGGGCGCAACCAAGCATTCATAATCTTCTGACGACGCTCGACGAAGTCGGGCTCGGCTATTTAAAACTCGGACAAGCCGCACCGACACTTTCCGGCGGAGAAGCCCAACGCCTCAAACTCGCCCTCGAACTTTCCAAACGCAAAAAAGAGCGCACACTCTACCTGCTCGACGAACCGACGACAGGCTTACACTGGGACGACATCCGCCTCCTGCTGAACCTGCTCTTCAAGCTACGCGATGCGGGCCACACCCTCATTGTTATTGAACACAACAGCGATGTCGTCCGCTGCGCCGACTGGCTCATCGAGCTCGGACCCTGCGGCGGCAACGCCGGCGGCGAGCTCATCTTCTCCGGCACACCGGAGGAACTCCGCTCCCGCGCCTCCACCCCCACCGCCCGGTTTCTGTAAGCGAGAGATTAGAGATTAAAGAGAGCTTAATGATTAGGGCTTAAAGCTTAAAGAAATCAGACATAGGTTCGCTTGGTGCTCGATGCTTGATGCTTGGCGCTTTTTCCGCCGCCGGAGGTGCACAGCCCGAAGGGGCAATTGCGAATAGCGAATCCCGAATTCCGAATTCCGAATGCTCGCCGCTTAGCAAATTTCATAGACTCGAGGCGTGTTACCGATGTCTGATTCCGCCGGAGCTCCTTTAAGCTTTAAGCCCTAATCATTAAGCTCTTTCTTTAATCCCTCTTTCCCGCGGATCAATTTTCCGGAGCATGCGGGAAAGTTCGGCGGCGATCCGGCGATAGCCTTCGGCGTTCAGGTGGACACGGTCGCGCATCAGCTTCGGGTCGGCGAGCTTGCTTCCCGGCGCAAGCAAAAGGGTTCCCGGATTGACAAAAAAGACCCGTTTACGTGCCTGCGGCGCAATGGAACGAATTGCGTGCCGCTGCAAACCCCTGAAAAGCGAATTTCTAGAGGTAGCCTTAACGTTTGCCGGCGGCAAAAATCGGGTACTTGGGTGCCCCGGAGAAAAAAATCATTCGAAAATTGCGAATCCGTTTGAGTAATTCCGCAAAACTGTCATGCTGTACCACTAATGTTGCCGAAGTGGCGGAATGGTAGACGCTGCGGACTTAAAATCCGTTGCCTTCGGGCGTGCGGGTTCGAGCCCCGCCTTCGGCACCATTAAATCAATATTCATGCTTCAGACAACTGCACAGATTCGAGTCCGTTTTTCGGAAACCGACGCCATGGGGGTCGTTTACCACGCCAATTATTTGCCCTGGTGCGAGGTGGCGCGCACGCAGTTGCTGGAGGAAGTCGGTCTTCCCTACGTTGAATTGCAGACGAGCGGCTTCCTGCTTCCGGTTTTGGAGGCAAATCTGAAATACCGTTCCCCCGCGCGTTACGACGATCTTATTTCCATCCATGCGGTCATGAAAGAAATGCCGCGCGTTCGCATCCGCATCGATTACGAAATTTCCCGCGGGAACGAGTTGTTGGTGACGGGCTATACGCAGCACGCGTTTATGAACCGCGAAGGGCAAGCCATCAAGCCTCCGGCGTTTTTCACGGAAAAACTGCAGGCGGCGTTTACCAAAGCATCCGAGTCGCAGCCACGATGAGCTTTCCCCGCAAGCCGAGAGAAGTCCAATACCCCGACTTTGTCGAGGATTCGCGACTTTCCGAAATTCAAAACGCCAAGAAGAAGCTGAGACTTCAGCACCTTACGCTTCGCGACCAAATCAACGGCCCCGAGGCCTTGCAACTTTCTTCGCTCATCCGCAACGAATTGCGCGCACACCCGCTGTATCAACAGGCGAAATGCATCTCGAGCTATATTTCCGTGCGCAGCGAAGTCAGCAATCACGGCGGCATCCTCCGTGCGATTGAGTCCGGAAGAATCACCTGCCTGCCCAAAGTTTTCGGGAAAGACCTGCGCCTTTTTCATGTCCGCAATATGGCGGAAGACCTCGCACCGGGAACCTTCGGAGTCCTCGAACCGCTCCCGCACTGCGAAGAAGTGCCTCTTGACCGGCCGACGTTTCACGTCATTCCCGGCGTCGTCTTCGACTGGCACGGCAATCGTATCGGCTACGGGAAAGGCTATTACGACCGCTTTTTAAAACAGCTTCCGCCGGACGCCATTACGGTCGGTCTGGCATTCGATTGCCAAATCGTCGATTCCATTCCCTCCGAGCCGACGGATGTTCCGCTGCAATACCTGGTGACGCCGAGCCGCGGCTGGGTCAAGTGCAAGTAAACGCTTTTTATTGCGCGAGGATTTGGTCGAGAAGGCGCTCGAAATCGATTTCCGCCAAGGCGCGCTGGAAATCTTCGTCGTCAAGCATGCGATTGACTGCCGGATCCGCCAAAATCCCGTCAATATCCCGCGCCGCCGCCATCGTCTGAATTCTCGGAGAATAGACGACCGGATAAACGGCGGGGAGCGAAACGACGGATTGGACTTCCGCGGTAAAAATAAATTTCCGGGCCTTGGACGTGTCGGACAAAACGGCGACGAGTTTATCGATTTTTCTCACCGTGCTTTCCGGCAGGGGATTCCACGTACCCGCAAAACGGAATCCGGGAACCAGTGCGACGGAGTGCCGCACGGTAACGGCGCAACGGCAGGCCTGCGCCCAGAATCCGCCCGTTTTTTTACGGGAGCCGCTATTCAAAGATTCGCCGAGCGCCCCGACGGAGGTCAACAAAAGGACACCGACGCCGATCCAGAAAAAGCCGGTCCAACAACCGACGAGCGCGCCGAGAATCGGGGACTCCGGCTCGCCCGTTTTTTCGGAAATCTGCTTGCGCCCCCACATCCACAGCAAGCCGAAAACCGGCAGCCAAACGAGGATGCCCGTCAGCAAGATCCCGAAGAGTCCGCGCAAAATCCACGGAATCCCGAAATCGCCGAGAAAGGCGAATCCCAAGTCCGAGCCGAAAAGCCAAGCGACCGCTCCCGCGAAAACGAACGCGATAAGCGGGGCAACGCTGCGAATCGGGCCGCGCCAATAGCCGCGCCAGCTGTTGACAAACAAAATTGCCAAAAACGCGAGAGCAAAAACACCCGCAAGCAAATGACTCGCGGGTGGATTTTGTGACACGCTTTCGGCGAAGAAGAACATCGCTTACCCGATGACTTTTCGAATCTGCGATTCGCGGGATTCGATGCTTTCCATGAGGCGCAACTGAACAAGCGCGCGCTTCAGATTATGCTCTTTATAACGCGTCTTGAAGTAAACGTCGCCCGCAAGATAGTCGGCAAAGAAGCGCAGACCGAGCTCGAGCGGCAGGATGCGCACGGCGTCGAAGAGGTACTTGTAATCCGCGTCCGTGAAGAACTTTTTCGCGTGGCGCATATAGCCGCGGTAGAACGCCGAAAAGAGGTCCGTATCAAAGAAGACGGAGTGTAGGTCGATGGCATCTTCACCGGCGGGATTACAGGCGGAGCGCACGGCGTCGCCGATGTCGGCGTGGACGAGTCCGGGCTGAATCGTATCCAAATCGACGATGCAGGTGCCCTTCCCCGTTGCCGTATCGATGAGGATATTCGCGACTTTCGGGTCTCCGTGCGTCGGGCGCAGCTTGAGTTCGCCGGACTTCTTCGCGTTTTCAAAGGTGTGACAGAACTCGCGGCGCTCTTCGATGAGAGCGAGGCAGTTGCGGGCTTCGCGGGAGTGCTCGAGCAATTCCTGAGCAAGCGGCGTCTTCAGAGCGGCATCGAGCTGATCGAGATAGCTCGGCGTAATATGGAAGTTTTCGATGACGTATTTAAGACCGTCGCAGGGAATATCGCTGATGAGGTTCTGGAAGCAGCCGAGTACGGTTCCCGCTTCGTAAGCATGGTCGGGGCTCTGCACTTTTTCATAGGAAACGGCCGAAGCGATGTTCGAGATGGCGCGCCAAAGATCGCCGGAGGCATCGATATAAAAATCCTTTCCGTCACGCGTCGGAATGATCTTCGGCATCTGCCAAATGCGGTCGGACGACTCGTTGATGTCCTCGAGCTTCCGGTGGCAGACGTCCGTGATTTTCCGCATATTTTCCATGATGTATTCCGGATGCGGGAAAACATTGCGGCGGACGCGCTGGAGAATAAAGCGCTCCTCGGAAAAAGTGGTTCGGAAAGTGACACGGTAGGTGTCGTTAATATTACCGGACCCGAAAGGTTCAACGGCGACAAGACGTCCGGAGACGTCAAACTGCTTGGCAATTAAGGAAGCGTTCATATATTAGGTGGTTTTGAAAGGGATGATAAGCTGCGGAGTTGTCCGCTCGGATTATTTTGTAGCCGAAATTTACGCGGCGGACAATTTTAAAAGCACAGACAAGCTCCGGGCGCCGGATGCGGGAGCTTATAATTTGTTTCCTGCGCGTTCGCCGGGGCGAATATCCGGATGCCAGGCCGTCGAATCGTAGATTTCGCCGGACTTGTCCGGATAATCGCGCGTACAATGCAGGCCGCGGGATTCGTGGCGTTGCAACGCGCAGAGGATGATGATTTCGGCGACCTGTACCAGATTGCGCAGTTCGAGCAGGCGTGCTTCGACCTTGAAGTCCCAATAATACTCGTTGATTTCTTTTTTGAGCATTTGGACGCGGCGCAAGGCGCGATGGAGACGCTTGGTCGTGCGGACAATGCCGACGTAGTCCCACATCGTGGTCCGCAATTCGTTCCAGTTATGAGAAAGGATAACGCGTTCGTCGGAGTCCGAGACGCTTCCGTCCTGCCATTCGGGGACTTCAATCGCGGCTCCCTTTTCGCCTTCCCGCAGGTACTCGCAGGCGGCCTGCGCGCCGTTGTGCGCGAGAACCACGGCTTCCAAAAGCGAATTGGATGCCAGGCGATTTGCCCCGTGCAGACCCGTGCCCGCCGTTTCGCCGCAGGCGTAAAGTCCGCGCAGATTCGTTTCGGCACGCATGTTGGTTTTCACGCCGCCGCAGAGGTAGTGGGCCGCCGGAACGACCGGAATACGGTCCTTCGCCATATCAAGTCCGTGCGCAAGACAGGTTTTGTAAATGTGCGGGAAACGTTCGCGCAGGTATTCCGCCGGCTCATGCGTGATGTCGAGCCAAACATGCGGCGCGCCGGATTTTTTCATCTCGGAGTCAATCGCGCGTGCGACGATATCGCGCGGAGCCAAGTCGCCGCGTTCGTCGTAGTCCTTCATGAAAGCGCGGCCGGAAATGTCGCGCAAAATCGCTCCTTCCCCGCGCACGGATTCCGAAATCAGCTCGCGGGAGCCGTCCGGCGCGTAGAGGGCCGTCGGGTGGAACTGAACGAACTCCATGTTCCGTACGAGAGCGCCCGCGCGGTACGCCATCGCAATGCCGTCGCCGGTCGCGATGTCCGGATTCGTCGTGTACTGATAGACCTGTCCGATTCCGCCGGAAGCCAGGACAACGACATCTGCGCGGAAGGTCTTCACCTTGCCGCTTGCGGTTTCGAGCACGTAGGCGCCGAGCACGCGGTTCTCCGGAGAATTCGTCGCGATTTTCGAGCCGGGGAGGCGCGCCGCCGTGATGAGGTCGATCGCCATGTGGTACTCAAAAACTTCGATTCCGGAATGCTTTCCCGCGACGGCGAGCAAGGCGTCTTCGATGGCTTTGCCCGTCAAATCGTCCGCGTGGAGAATGCGGCGGAACGAGTGTCCGCCCTCCTGCGTCAAATCGTATCCGCCGTCATCCCCGCGGGAAAACTTTACGCCGACCTCGATCAGCTCGCGGATGCGCTCCGGTGCCGCACGCACGATGGCACGCGTCGCCGCCTCGTCGCACAAGCCGTCGCCGGCAATCAGCGTATCGCGCACATGATTTTCAAAATCGTCCGCCTGGTCGTAAACGCAGGCAATACCGCCCTGCGCGTGGTTGGTGTTCGATTCCGACGAAGCCCGCTTGGTGACAATCGCGACACGTTGGCCGTTTGCCGCCGCCTTGATTGCAAAGCTCAAGCCTGCAATTCCGCTTCCGATGACGATGATATCGAATTTCATTGAACACGAATTCCAAAACTTTTCACGTCGAATTGCAAGCGCGCACAAACGTATTCCGTCGCTTCCCGGCTCAATTCCGAAGCGGACTTTTATTCCTTTCGGAATATTTAGCCGCCGAGCAATTTTTCTTTAAGGCGCAATAAAACGCCGCTAATCTTTGCCGCTCTATGGATTTGCCGGAAACTGTACTCCAACGTTACTTCGGGTTTGACCGCTTTCGCGACCCGCAGGACCGCATTGTCTCCGCCATTCTCCAAGGCCGGGACACGCTCGTCATCATGCCGACGGGCGGCGGAAAGTCGCTCTGCTATCAGCTTCCCGCGCTCATGTTGCCGCACCTGACCATCGTGGTTTCCCCGCTCATCGCCCTGATGAAAGACCAGGTCGATGCTCTGCGCGCCCGCGGAATCGCCGCAGCCAGCCTCAACGGCATGCAAACGCTCGGCGAACAAAACGCCGTTTTCGACGCCATGCGCTCCGGCGAGCTCAAGCTCGTTTACATCGCGCCGGAACGCTTCCGCGCCGAACGCTTTATACGCACGATTTCGGAAATCGACGTCTCGCTTTTCGCCGTCGATGAAGCCCACTGCCTTTCCCAATGGGGGCACGATTTCC
>JAZRTJ010000034.1:0-4256 GCA_045651925.1 Candidatus Spyradenecus sp.
ACGGGAATCGCCCCAAAGCCGTAATGCCCCTCTCTTTAAGGCTTCTTTCCATACCGCCAAACGGGGCTAGTTTCATACAAAAAAGAACGTCTCGCTACACCCGAGACGCTCTTTTTGCAATGGTTCCTCTAAAAAACGAATTTCTAGAGGTAGCCTTTTACTTTAATATGCAATCGTAAAACCCAAGGAATAAATATGGTAGGATTGGCTATCGAGCGTAATCCCGTGAATACTTGAGTCAGCCTCAGAGGTAAAATGTTCTATCCCTACATGCATAGAAACATTTTTTGAGAGCATGAGATTGCACCCCATACCAATTCCGTAGATTACCCCGAAATCGCACTCACAATCGAGGCCTTCGTTCCGCTTATCACGAGGACTTTCTTTTTTTTCATCATCTACGAAAAAGAGGAGGATTTCGCCTCCCATTCGCACTCCGACGTAAAACGAAAGATCGGGAGTCACGTTGTAGCGTAAATTCGCACCCAAGGTCCCCATGAAATGGGTAACTCCGTATTCGTTGTCTTTTTCGCCTTCCGAACGCTCTCCGTACCCGAAACCAAGAGCACCGGAAACGAAGAATTCCGGAGATACCGTTTCCTTTCTGTGATTTCGAACCAGATAGCTCATTTTCAATCCATAGAAATCCGGATCGTCTTTGAACCCGCCGAAATCGGATTCTGCGAAAAATGCATCTATGCCGATTTCGGATACATAGTCGCCTGACACGTAGTTATCTGACGCATGGTCATCAAAATCGGTTTTATAGCGGGTAGGTTGCGGATTTTTCGGTTTTTCTCCCGGAAGAGCTCCAAAATGTCCATTGGTATTCAGCCAAAGATTTTTATTAATGGCCTCTTCCTGGGATGCGAATGCTTCATGACAGCAAATAAGCGTTGCGGATGCGGCGATAAATAGAGTTTTTTTTAGGTTCATAATAAGTTTTCGAGGATGAATGTTAGACGGTAAAAAAAGCCACAAGGCAATTAAACCTTAGGAGTGCACCTATCCCACACTCGCAGGGAAATTAAAAAAATCACGCGAGAACTAAAAATTTTATGACACAAAAAATCCCGCTCACAGGAGCGGGATTTTTTTGTTGCAGAAAGATTCGCTTAGATTTCGGCCAATGCCGCCTGCAGAGCTTCAACGCGGTTGAGCTGTTCCCAGGGCAAGTCGGCTTTCGTGAAGTGACCGTAATTCGTCGTGTGCGCGTAAATCGGACGCAGCAAGTCCAACTGAGCAATGATGCTTGCCGGCTTGAAAGAGAAAACGCGCTTCACTGCCGCGATGATTTTTTCGTCGGCAAGCGTTCCCGTACCGAAAGTATCAACGTGGATACTCGTCGGTTCCGGTTCACCGATGGCGTAGGAAACCTGTAATTCGACGCGCTTGGCCCAACCTGCAGCGACGATATTTTTCGCCACCCAGCGGCACATGTAAGCCGCCGAACGGTCCACCTTTGAGGGGTCTTTTCCCGAAAAAGCGCCGCCGCCGTGGCGGCCCGCTCCGCCGTAGGTATCAACGATGATTTTGCGTCCCGTCAGACCGGCATCGCCGTGCGGCCCGCCGACGACGAATTTTCCCGTCGGATTGATAAAGAAACGCGTTTCCGCATCGATGAGGGATTCGGGAAGCACCGAGCGAATCAGCTTTTCGCCGAATGCGCGAATCGTCGCGTGATCGACGGCTTCCGTGTGCTGGGTCGAAAGAACGACGTTTTCGATACGGGCGGGAACGCCGTTTTCATAGCGAACGGCGACCTGGGATTTGCAGTCCGGACGCAACCAGGCCGATTCCGAAGACGACTTGTCTTTCCGCACTTTTTCGAGTGCCTGCAAAATGCGGTGAGCGAACATGACGGGCGCCGGCATCAATTCCGGGGTTTCGTCTGTCGCGTAACCGAACATGATGCCCTGGTCACCCGCCCCCTGCTCGGCGGAACTTTTTCCTTCCGCAGCGGTGGCATCGACGCCCTGAGCGATGTCGGGAGACTGCGTCCCGATAAAATTCGAAATCTTAACCGTTCCCGCTTGGAAAACGTCGTCGTCGCGTTCGTCCACGTAACCGATTTCGCGGATTGCGGCACGTGCGATGGCTTCGTAATCCACCTTCGCCGCCGTCGTAATTTCACCGGCGAGCACGACGCGGTCATCCTTCACCAGCGTCTCACAGGCAACGCGGGAGCTCGGATCCTGTGCCAGACAAGCGTCCAGAATAGAATCGGAAATTAAGTCGGCAACTTTGTCCGGGTGACCGGCGCCGACAGACTCGGAACTGAAAGTGAAACTGCTCATAAATTGAGCGGAGAGTCTGCCTAAGGTGTTACCGCAAATCAAGAATATATTTTCGTATCAAGATTGCTTGATATGTTTAGAATGGAACAGGATAACGCCGGGCGCTACCAACAAAAAAACTCCCTTCACGTTTTCGAGAAGGGAGTTTTTTTAAGAAGTAAGTGAGTGCTTAGCGATCTTGCGGCATCATTCCGCCCATGCCCGGCATGGTATTTTCCCAAGCCTGCGGGGCACCGCTTGCGGGAAGATTGGAATCCTCCGGCGGAAGCGTTTCCGTGCACGCGGCAAAAAGTGCGGGCACGAATAACAATGCGAATCGGAGAAGCGCCTTCACGCGATTACTTCTTATTGACGAACGGAATCAGGTTCACCGTGGCACCGTTAGCGACGGCGGACATATCTGACTTCGGAAGGATGCGTGCAATCACGCTGGCCGGGGAAGCTTCGGCGATCTGAATCTGACCGACCTTGATGCCGTTGAACTCAACATCGTAGTATCCGCCCTGCATGATGTAGGATTCCGTGGTACCGACAGAAAGCACCACCAAGCCGCGACGTGCGTCGATGGAGTAAACCGTGGTCGGGATGTACGGAGAAGCGAACTTCACGACCGGGCCCGTCGGCATGCTCGTGATGTAGAGAGCGGACGGATATTCTTCGTCCGTAAAGGTCAGGCCCTTGGCCTTGGCGAAGTGACGGAACTTGGTGTAGCGGTTCTGACCGTTTTCCATCTTCTTCTGAAGGTCGGCGATTTCGTCCAAACGCGCGTTGTACTCGTCGAGCGTCTTCATGTTGGCGATGCGCTCGTTGAGGCGTGCGGTGTTTTCCTTTTCGGCGCGGAGCGTTGCTTCAGCTGCTGCGAGCTTGCTTTCAACCGCGTTGAGTTTGTCCTCGAGGTCTTTTCCGTTGCGGGTCAGCTCGGCAATCTCAGCGTCACGCGCGTCCAACTGACCGTTGAGATCGGCAATCGTTGCGTCGCGTTGGGCGATCGTGTTTTTCTGAGCGGCCATCGTCGCATCGTCTTTAAGTTTCTGCTCGCGACGTTTTTCGATTTCGTTACAAGCCGGCGCAACAATTTCCATAGCGGCACGCAAATCCTTCGGCTTAGCGCGATCCTGATAGTTGTAGGGATCACCGGAAGTTTTAGCAACCGCAGCGAGCGGCTTCGCTTTGGCAACAGCATTGTCCATTTCTCCCTTGATGAGGAAAAACAGCGCAATAGCGCCGGCGGAAAGCACGATAGCGAGTGCGCGGAGAATGATAGAAACTTTATTGTTCATGGGGTTTTATCGGTTGTAATTGAAAGTTGAGCAGTAAGCCGGAGCTTGGGTTTGACGGGAAACCGCACAAGACGTGCTCGCCGCCAAGTGTTGACAGATTTTGAACACTAATTCCGTGCGATTTTCAAGCCCTAATTTTTCGGCGAGCATCTCGGCCGTGAATTTTTCGGGAGCGTTTGCCTTCAGGAACTCCGTGATTTGAACTTGGAGTTTGAGGATTCCCGCAGCGGCCTTTTTCCCGGCTTCAACGCCCGGTTGGTGGTAGGCGTTAATTCCGATAAAGGTCGCGTAAAATCCGACTGCACGTTCAAAGAGAGCGATGAGGGCGCCGATGCTTTCCGGCGTGACGTCTTCGACGGTCAGTGTCACCGAAGCGCGGCCCTTTTCGGTCAACGCTTCACGCGTTCCGAGCAGGAAGCCTTCGAGGTAGTCTCCGGCACAAATTCCCGGGTCGACTTCGACGCTGGCGCCGTTACGGTCGCGGAGCACTTCGATGAAGGTCGCGAAGAAGTTCGGAACGCCTTCGCGCAGCTGTTGGATGTACGCGTGCTGGTCGGTCGAACCCTTGTTACCGTAAACGGAAATCCCCTGATTAACGACATTGCCGGCGAGGTCTTTTTCCTTGCCGAGCGATTCCATAATCAGCTGTTGCAGGTAACGGGCGAAAAGGAGGAGGCGG
>JAZRTJ010000035.1:0-9942 GCA_045651925.1 Candidatus Spyradenecus sp.
GGGGGTAATGGGTTTCATTTTATTTTTTTGGGGGGGTATACATTTAGAGATGCAATAGATATTTAATAGGTAGGATTTGTCAAGTGAGCTTTGTGTAAGTCTGTTTGCGGAGGAGAGGCTTGCGGGTCTGCTAAGCTTTGCGAGGAATCAATAAGATGTTCCGGAGCGGGAATATTTTGGAGCTTGAGTAAACGTGTCGTATGTAAAGCCTGTCGGCGGGTGTTTTCGCCTTGCTTAATACGGATTGGCGGGATATTTTTTCCGATATTATGCAGGAAAACTATCTGCCCATTCTTATTCAAGTTATCATCGGCGTCTGCTTGCCGGTCGTGATTATTATTGCGAGTCATATCGTCGGCCAATTCGGGAAGTCGAACCGCTCGCAGAAGTTGCCTTATGAATGCGGTCTGAAGGGCGAAGGTACGGTTCACCCGCGCTTTTCCGTGCGTTTCTATCTGACGGCGATGCTTTTCATCCTGTTCGATATCGAAGTGGTTTTCCTGATTCCCGCGGCGCTCATCTACCGTGAATTCCTCGGCGCCGGCGTGCCGGTTCTGTGGACCTTGGCGGTCTTCCTGGGGATCGTGATTTTCGGTCTCTGGTACGAAGTCAAGAAAGGCGCTCTCGACTGGGAACGTTGATTTTTAGCAAAGCAGGTGCCGCCGGTTCCTGCTTTTTTGCTCGCTTTTTCTAACCCCGAAAAAATAAGCAAATGCGTATCGATCGCTTTTTATCCCAAAATCGCATTGTCGAGTTGAAGCATCGCGACTTTGCGTTGGCGCTCGGCGAATTGCTCGATGTGGCCTTGCCTGCGGGAACGCCGGCGGCCATGCGGGAGAACTTGCGAAAGACGCTCGTCGAGCGTCAGGCCACCATGCCGACGAGTGTCGGCGGCAACTATATCACCGTGCCGAATCTGTGCACGATGATCGATTCTCAATTTATTTTTGCGGTCGGCCGCCTTCCCGAAGAGGAAAAACCGGAAGCCGATGCGGAAGCAGCCCCGGCGGGAACGGCGTCTCCGGAGGCCCCGCGCGTGATCTTCCTCGTCCTCGCTTCGTCCAAGACGCGCATGTATCACCGCGTCCTCTCGGAAATCGCTCATGCGCTCGCCGGGAAGGAATTCGTGGACAACCTTAAAAAGGCGGTCTCCCTGAAAGATTTCCGCAACCAAATCACGAAGTTGCTTAAGGGGGTTTCCAAGCAGGCGCAAGACCACGAGTCCGGCATGAACCGCCTCATCGGGCGCGCCGCCCACCGCATTGTCCGCGGGACGAAATGCGGCATCCTCATGGTGTTTGCCGATACCTTCTGCACGCCGCCGCTCTTGGATCGTTTTAATTATCCGACTTTCAAGACCGTCATTGTTTCTGCGGAAAACTACGATTTTCATTCCGACGCGGGAGAAAAGCCGGAAGTCATCACGGTTCGCTCCTTCGGCAATCACCGGATGTCGCAGTTGCGCGCGGCGATGTTTATCGGGCTGATGCGCGGAATTATCAAGCCGGAAGACCGCATCTGCTGTCTCGGCGGAACCGGTGCCAGCAACAAGCTGGACTCGATTTTGGTCATCGATGTGGCCAACGAATTCCCGACGGTCATGACTTCGCGGGCGAGCTCGCTCGTCCCCGCAAAGGTGCGTCCGGAAGTCTTGGAAAAAACCATCGCGCTGGCGACCGAACTCGCCGTTCAGGGCCGCGAAGGCAAGCCGGTCGGCACGCTCTTTGTCATCGGAGAATGCGAGAAGATTCGCCCCTTCACCCGTCCGCTCCTGCTCAATCCGCTCAGCGGCTACGCGCGGGAAGACCGCAATATCTCCAACGCTTTCGTCGAAGAAACCGTCAAGGAATTGGCTCTGATCGACGGCGCTTTTATCATCGACCATGACGGCGTTATCGATTCGGCGGGCAGCCAAATCACTGCCAGCCTTCAGGGCTCCAAGGTCTCGTTGCCGAGCGGCTTGGGAACACGCCATGCCGCTGCCTGCGCCATTTCCCTTGCGGCGGATTGTGCGGCCATCGTCGTCTCCGCCTCCGGACAAATCACGCTTTTCCGCCACGGCGAATCCATCGTGCTTTTGGAGCGCTCTGCTTCGCGAACCATTTAAAAGAAAGGAATTTCGGACATGTCAACGAAGCATCGCGCCGCCCGGACAAAGTTTTTCCACAACCTCTCGCGTTGGTGGGGGCGTTGCAAGAAGTCCATTGTCAAACATTTGAGCGAACAGCCGTCGATTGCCGAAATTATCGACGACGATGAAGACATGTTCGAAATCGGGCGCGAGCCGGGGCAACTCCCGATCGAATCGCCGTTCGACAATTTGGAATCTGCGCAGTTTCGCGTGATTTGTTACGACGAAAGCGGCTACTCTCTGGAGGAATTCACGGATGTCGATAGCCTTTCCAAATACGCCGAAGCTCAAAAAGGGATCGTCTGGGTGCAGATGATGGGGATGAAAGATCCGCAGCTCGTCCATGTCGTCGGAGCGCTTTTCAACATTCCGATGCTCGCGCAGGAAGACATTCTCAACGTCTGGTCGCGTCCGAAATTCGAAGAATACGGCGAAGAAGTCATTCTCGCCGTCGCGCGCGCCGTGCGTCTCGGGGTCGAAGAAATGCAGCCGAAAGGCCAGCAGATCTCCTTCGTCGCCGGCAATAACTTCCTGATTTCCTTCCACGAAAAGCGCGAACTCGTTTTCGAAAGCATTGAACGCCGAATCGCCGAAAACTCCGGAAAAATCCGCAAGTGGGGTTCGCCCTACCTGCTTTATACGCTCATCGACACGCTCGTTGACCGAATCCTCTATTTGACCGAAGAAATCGAAGACGCCATTTCCGATTTGGAAGACGAGACCGTACGCGCCGCCGACGGGGACTCCGACGGGGAGGACATCCGAACGATTTACCATTTGAAGCGCCTCGTCGTTCGCATCGGGCGCATGATTTATCCGCTCCGCGACATGGTTCGCACCTTCGAACGCTACGAGCACCCGCTGCTCCCGCCGGAAATGGATATGTATTTTTCCGACCTCTACGACCACACGCTGCGGGCATTTGACCGTATCGAGCACTCCCGCATCATTCTGCAGGAATTGCAGGACTTCTATCACTCCGAGCACGAGCGCCGGACCAGTGAGATTATTCGCTTCCTGACCGTGATTACCTTCATGTTCATCCCGATTACCTTTATCACCGGGCTTTTCGGAATGAACTTCGTTCACCTCCCCGGGCTGCAGTCGGAATACGCGTTCTACATTGTGAGCGCGCTGATGGCAATTTTCGTCGCCGGCTCCGTCATCTTCTTCCGCGTGAAGAAGTGGTTCTAGGCCGATTCTCTTGAGGAAGAGAGGTTAAAGGATAAAGATTAAAGAAAGGGCTTAAGGCTAACTCTAGAAATTCGTTTTTAGGCATTGTCCTAAATTTTCTTCTTCCCGCCTGTCAGAATCTGTGCACCGGAGGTGCACTACATGGGATAACCGCGGGTGCAGGCAATAGCCGCAACCCGCGGACAGGTCTCCGGTATGCGCCGCTAATCGGCTTCGGTATGCCCCGGGCGCTCCTGCGGCGCAATGGAACATTCTACTTGCCCGCTCCGGAGAGGCACTTCCCGCCGTCGAAACAACGTTTAAATGCGTCCAAAATAGGCGTTGACAACTTTTAGGGGGGGGTAAAATGAATCTCTCATTTTAAAATCCAAACACAGAACTCTATGAAAAAATATATCACGATTGCGGCACTCTTAGTCGCAGGAAACGTATTCGTTAATGCGGGAACCAAAGCGATTGTTGAATTGAATACGTCGAACACGACCCCTGTCATTGCAACGGCAGAATTGGATGCCGATGCAGTGAAGACTATTCTTTATGGAACGGATTTGCGTTCGACACTTCTCGGCTTGACCGTTGTAAGGAACGCAGGGACGGAAAAGTTGCCTTGGTCGATTACGGCTAATTATTGGGACACCTCAAACGAACTTCATATTTATACAAAAGAGGCGGGAGAATCCGTTTCGGGTTATGCAAATGGGTCTTTTAGTGGTTCCGAGTGGCCGTCGGGGCATAAGCTCTCGAATACTTTTGGAACACAAGGCGATGTCGCAAGCAAGATTCTCAAGGGCTCTCTTACTCTCGGTTATGCGGGAGATCATGCAACCATGGACCTGAATGGTACGGCAGTTGTTTTGTCCGTTCTTTATAGCGATGGGACAATCAAAAGTATCTATGGGATTAATACAGGGTATAAGTATTCGAATGACGGCATGGCTTATTTGACGTACAATTCGGATGTTTTGAGCGCACCGACCGTCACAACGGGTGTGGATTGGACGAAGGATTCTCTCATTGCAGCAAACGTTGCAGCTATCCCTGAGCCGTCCGCGTTTGGTTTGCTCGCGGGGCTCGGCGCTTTGGCACTCGTTGGCACGCGTCGCCGTCGCAAGTAATTGGTTGCGATAGATAAAAGCGTTCTCGTGGGCATTTCCCGCGGGAACGCTTTTTTGTGAAGGCTCGCCACTCGTTCCATTGCGCCGTAGGCACTCGCTTGAGGCTCGATGTTTGATGCTTGGCGCTTATTTCGACGGATTTTGTCGGGAGTTAGCTGTGCTTGCGGAAGTAGCTTGTGAGTTCGGCGAAAGCGTTTCCGCGGTGGGAGAGGCTGTCTTTGATGTCGCCGGAGAGTTCGGCGAAGGTTTTGTCGTAGCCGGCGGGGACGAAAACCGGGTCGTAGCCGAATCCGAAGCCGCTGTCCCGTTCGTTTTCAGCGATGAAGCCGTGGCAGCTGCCGTCGAAAATGATTTCCCGGTTTTCCGGCGTAATTAAAAGGAGCAGGCAGTAAAAATAGGCACCGCGTTTTTCTTCGGGAACGCCGCTGAGGGCGTCGAGGAGCTTGGCGCGGTTTTCCGCATGCGTCGCTTCGGGACCCGCATAGTAGGCGGTTTCGACGCCGGGAGCGCCGCCGAGAAAATCGACGCAGAGACCGCTGTCGTCAGCCATAACAAAGTAGTTTTCGGGGACGAGTTGCCGCAGGGCGAGGGCTTTCAGGCGGGCGTTGCCTGCGAAGGTTCCGGCATCTTCGACAACTTTCGGCATGCCGCCGGGGACGCATTCCTTTGCGGAGATAAAGCGGAGGTCTTTCAATCCGGCATCGGCGGCGAGGCGGTTGAATTCTTCGACTTTGTGGGCATTGCTCGTGGCGATGACGACGATTTTTTCGGCGGAATTCATGGGGCGGAGGTTACTTATTCATTTCCCATTTTGCAAAAAAACTTTTTAATCGTCGGCAATGATTGCTCGTCTGGCCGCATTTTTCCGAAGTTTCTTGCGTTGGGTGCTCACGCTCTATGTCGCGGGGCTGTCTTCGTTGTTTTTCCTTGTTTTGCTGATTGCGGGGACGCCTGTGGGCGAATGGCTGGAGGATGCGCAGCGCGAGGGCGCTGTCAGCTTTGAAAATTTGCGGACGGCGGAAGTGGTCGTCATTCTCGGCGGGGATGAGGGGACGCGCGTCATCGGAGCGGAAAAGGTTTACCGTTCGGGGAAAGCGCGGCGCGTCGTCGTCAGTGCGGATGAGGATTTTCTCCTCGAGGCGCTTGCGGCAGGCGGGATTCCGCGCTCGAAGATTTACGTCGATACTTTGCCGAAGCGTACGATTGACCATCCGCAGACGATTTTGGAGTTGCCGGGTATCACGCGGGAGACGCGTTTGATTGTGACGAGCAGCCGCCTGCAGGAGCGTCGGGCGAAATTCCTTTTTGACCGGGCCGGATTCAAGGATGTTCAGGTGTATTCGCTTGAGCGCGACCGCGAAATGTTCCGCCGGGAGCATCCGGAGAAATTCCCGCCGCAGCGCTGGCACTTTGAGCGCGTTTACAACATCGCTTACGCGTATTTGGCGTGGGTGAAATACTTCATTGTCGATTAGAGAGGAAAGCCATGGGTTCGATTGAGCGTATTGTAAATCCGCCGAAAAATATCATTCTGCGCATGTGGGTCGCGGCGGGGCTGATTCTTGCCGCCGTCTTTACCTTCGTACTGTGGGACGAACGTTTCCGCGAAACCTGCGAAACGGAGGAGGTTTTCTTCGCGGTCTTGGGCGTGGAGCAGGGCGGGCGTATCCGCGAGAGCTTTTCCGGCGGGCGCTTTTCCGTCCGTATGGCGAAAATCGGCTTGGCGCTCGGACCGGCGCACGGAGAAGCCATGAAAAAATTGGCGGAGGTTTTGTACGACGACGAGGAGCGTGCGGCCGAATTTAACTCGGTTCCGTTTATCTGGATCTATGCCGACGGGAAAACGACCGAGGCGAAGGATGCCGGTTTCGAAACGCTCGGAAAGGCTTTTTTTGACCCGGAAAAATTCGCATTTTCGATTGCGGATGAAAACGGCTTTTCTGCGCAGATTTCGCCGTATCTGCAGACAATTTACCGAGCCAAAACAGGCGACGCGATTTGTGCGCTTCCGGTTTTGCGGCGTCCGCCCAATGCGGGAAAATTCCGCTTGGAAATCGCGGCACGCGGCAACGACGGAGCGTGGACGAAAATCGGAGATATCGCTTTTGATTGCTCGCTCGACGAAACCGTGCTTCCGGCGGAACCTGCGGAAGGGGCGGAGCTCTCCGAAAAGCAGGCGGAAGAATTGGAGTCACTGCCGCAGATCGCGCCCGCCGGGGCAAAAATCCTTGCCCTGAGCGAGCCGCAGCAGTCGCGTTTCTATTCGTCAAACCTGGAGGACCGGGAACGCTTCGGCGAACTTGCCATCGAGTTCGGGCCGCAGTCCGACGTGCCGCTCTACGCCTGGCGCTTGGAAAATATCGTCTTGGAGTCGCTTTCCGGGGATTTTCCGCAGGCGAGTTTGTGGGAAGAGCCGGACGCATTTCACCGTAATGTTCGCTTCCTTGAGGACGAGACCTTCGACTTTCTCAAAGGCAACGTGCTGCGTGTGCCGGTGGCGAAAACCCTTTTCCCGGCAGCGGAGGCAAGTTGGAAGGTCAAGGCGGCGCTTGTGCGGCGAATGGTGTTTCGTCCGGAGGAAATTCAGCGTTTCCCGGCGTTGAAGATTTCGCGGAGCACCTCCGTGGTGCGTTACGCGGGGACCTATGTGCAGGTGCGCGCTTTTTTGGAAGAGGGCTATTCGCGCCTGATTGCCAACGATGTGCCGGCCTTGGTCATCGAAATCGCGGGAACGGCGGACCTGTCGCGCCCGGGAGCGCTCTTTTGGCAGCCCTATCGTGTAAAAACGGACCGCGGCGAGGAAATGTTGCCCGAAAGCATCGTCGTCGTGCGCCCCGGCGTGTACCAGTACTGGTTTATGCCGATGCGGCGTCCGAAACAGGTGGAAATCACCTATGCGATTACGCGCGCGGCGATTGTCGAAGGCACAGTTAAAGCGGAAATCCGCCCGGCCGGATCCGAGAAAATGCCTTGATTCGAGCGGAGCCTTGAACATAATCTTGAGGAAAATTTCTCCCCTAAAACAGACTACCCATTAATATCGTTTCTTCGAAAACCCATGAAAGAGTATTCGCTTTTTGTCGATGATGCTGTTGTCGGACCGCTTCCGCAGCAGGAAATTGAAGCCAAAATTAAGAGCGGGGAGCTGCCCGCAGACGTGCTGATTGCGGCGCCGGGCGATACCGAATGGAGACCGGCCAAGGACGTCTTCAATATCCGCATGGGCGTGCGCCTCTCCCGCAAGACGGAAGCCGAAGAACAGCGCCTCCGCGAAGCGCGCCAGGAAAAGCTCGACCCGGAAGTCCGCAAGAAACTGATGCTCTACGATTTGGCGGACGCCATTTCCGTGGATAAATTCTCCTCGCAGGAAGCCGAAGCCGCAATCGCCGAGTACGAATCGGCTTTGGCGCGCAAGAAATACATGAAAATCGGTTTGGGTATCGGTGCGTTTGCCCTCGTTTTCTGCGGAATCTACTTTACGCTCGATGCGGTCAAACTGAGCGGAATCAACCGCGGCCTTCTGGCGCCGATTACCGAAATGATGGTCGCGCCGAAGGAAGAGTATCCGCAACTCGTACGCTCGACGGCAAGAGACATCGAAGCTCTCGAAAAGTTCCGCGAAGAAGTCGAAGCGCTCGAATTTAAAATGCCCAACGGCGGGAAAGATCCCCGACGCGATTTCATCAAGCGCGTTTACATCCCGAAGGAACAGAGCAAGTTCATTTCGGGTAAGATTGATGCCTCGCCCTTGCTGGAACGCATCCTTCCCGAAGGCGTGAAGCCGAGCAATATCGACGTTTTCTTTACCCAACGCATTTCGAACGACGTTAAGAAAGTCGTCCAAGAAGAAATCGATTTGTTGGCGCTCCTGAAAGATCCGCTCTGGACGGACGAAGAATTGGCGCAGAAGCTGACGGAAGTTTTGGGGCCCGAGCTCCCGTGCCCGGAAGGCGTCAAGCGCCTCTCCGAAAACTATCTCCGCCAGCTCTCGAAGATTACGGCGGCGGAAGTTGCCGACCAGCCGGCACGCTGGGCCAAGTTGATCGAGCAGGAAATTTACCGTCAGGACAGCCAGGGCCGTTTCTACCGCCCGGAAGAAAAGGAACGCCTGCTGACGCGCACGCCTTCCAAGGAGCTGCTTTCGAAGCTCGGCTCTTCCAAGCTGAAAAAGGAAATCGAAAATATGCCGAAGGACAGCCCGTCGAAACTCGCGGTCGTCCGCTGGTGCGTGAGCGATATGCCGGTCTTCCTCGACAAGTTCCAGAAGTTTGTGGACGACAACCGCATCCACTACTCGCAGGCCTATCGCGATGAGCTTTGGAAATCCTTTACGGACAAAAACAAGGCGGCCATCCTCGAAGAATTTGAAGTGCCGGCGATGAACGGTACTACCATCGCGGAAGACGGTTCGTTCCGCATCGCGCGCGACAACGAACGCGGCATGTGCCTGCGCATCCAAATCGGCGAGGTGGCGCTCTTCATCCCCGAAGACCTGCGCTTTAAGTCGGAAGACGGCGGACGCGATATCAAGGCTTTCTCTGCCGGAAAGATCGAACGCGAAACCGTTAAGCCCGAAGACCGTCTGCTCGACGAAAAGTACACGGTCACGAAGAAGATTTCCGTCGGCGGCAAAACATATTACGCGACGGGAAAAATCCAGCGCAAGCCGGTGAAGGTCTTCCGCAAGTCGCCCGTTCTCAACTATATCGAAGTGGAACGCGTCGGCGAAGCGGATCCGCGTGCGAAGGAAACGAAGAATATTTGCCTGCTCGTGCCGGACGAATCCGAATTCAACGGCATGGCGGTCGGCGCTTCCGTTCCGATGGAACAGCTGCTCGGCTACCAGCTCTTCAATCAGCCGCGGGAAGCTCAAGCGCCTTCCAAGCTGACGCTCCAACGCGACGAAGTCGCCTCCGAAGACGAGTAAATCCTCGTTTAAAAAAATCCCCGGATTGCTCCGGGGATTTTTTGTGCCCGGCGGAAAGGTACTTGACCGTTCGCGTTCGGCGGTAATTCGGGTGAGGAAGCAATTGCGCGTTGCGTTTTGGGGAGAACTCCTACATCCTTGGTCGCGTTTTCATTTCGTTTAGCTTTAATAAGATGAGTTCGATTCCCATTTCCCCGCAACCGGTCAGTATTGCCGGAGAATGCGTGACGGCTGCCAAGATCAGCCTGCGCAATGTCAGCAAGACCTTCCGTTCCCGCCACGGCTCGGTGCTCGCACTCGATAATGTTTCGCTCGACATCGGCGAGGGCGAATTCGTTTGCCTGGTCGGCCCCAGCGGCTGCGGCAAATCGACGATTCTCAACCTCGTCGCCGGCTTAGATACGCCGACCGAAGGCGAAGTCCTGATGGACGGTGAACCGATTCACGGCCCCGGGCGCGACCGTATGGTGATGTTTCAGGAATCGGCGCTTTTTCCGTGGCTGGACGTGTTGCAAAACGTCATGTTCGGGCTTCGCCTGAAACCGAACCTGAACAACGC
Source organism: Candidatus Spyradenecus sp. (assembly GCA_045651925.1). Classification (GTDB taxonomy): domain Bacteria; phylum Verrucomicrobiota; class Verrucomicrobiia; order Opitutales; family UBA953; genus Spyradosoma. The sequence continues at coordinate 9,927 of JAZRTJ010000035.1, forward strand.
CGAACGCGCGGAAGTG
>JAZRTJ010000036.1:0-33405 GCA_045651925.1 Candidatus Spyradenecus sp.
GGAAGGCGAAGCTCTCGACCTCCTGCACGGCGCTCCCCTCTGCGGAGACCAGGTCATCCGCGCCGGGACCTACGCCGATTGCGCCGATATGGACTGCATCGTCATCACCGCCGGTCTGCGCCGCAAGCCGGACGAATCCCGCCTCGACCTCATCAACCGCAACGTTTCGCTTTTCAAAACCATTCTCGGCGAAATCAAGAATGCCGGCCTGAAGCGTGACGCTATTGTGCTTGTCGTTTCGAACCCGGTCGATATTCTCACGCAGCTCGCCGTTGAATTCCTGGGCTTGCCCGCACAGCAGGTTTTGGGCTTGGGAACCGTGCTCGACACCTCCCGCTTCAACGCCCTCATCGCGGAATCCCTCGGCGTCGCTCCGACGCAGGTCAACGCGCTGATTCTCGGCGAACACGGCGACTCCATGCTCCCGGTCTGGTCCTCTGCCAGCATCGCCGGTCTCCCGCTCGCCAAGTTCAAAAACGTTACGCCGAGCTGGCAAAATCAGATTTTCGAACGCACGAAAAAGTCCGGCGCCGAAGTCATTTCCCGCAAGGGCGGTGCCGGCTGGGCGGTCGGAACCTCCATCCGCGCCGTCGTTGACGCCATCGCGCTCGACCGCAAGTGCATCATGCCGGTTTCGTCGCTCGTGGACGGCCCGTACGGCATTCGCGGCGTCTGCATTAGCGTGCCGACCATTGTCGGACGTTGCGGCGTCGTCAAGCATGTCGAGCTCGAGCTCTGGCCGAAGGAAATGTCCGCATTGCAGGCTTCCGCGGCAGCTCTGAAAAACACGCGTGCGGGTATCCGATAATTGATTTTCCGCCGATGAAAAGCGTTCCCGCAGCCGATTTGCGGGGACGCTTTTTTTAGATTTTTTTTAAGAGACGCAGGATGTTTACGAGCCGTTTTAATTTTTCGATGACGCCCAATCGCTGGACGCGTGCCCTGCGGGAAGCCCGTTCCGAGGGGCGGGTGCTTTTGGATTTGGCCGTTTCCAATCCGACGTCGGCGGGCTTTGCCTGGGAAAGCGAGGTGCTCGCGAGTGCCCTGACCGGAGGCGCCATTACGAACTACAAACCGAGTTCCCGCGGCAACGTCGAAGCGCGTCAGGCCGTGGCGGATTTTTACGCGGAAACGCACGGCGTCACCATCGCTCCCGAGCGCATCCACCTCACCGCAAGCACGAGCGAAGCTTACGGCTGGATTTTGAAATTGCTCTGCGACGCCGGCGACAACATCGTCATGCCGACACCGTCCTATCCGCTGATTTCGTTCCTGTGCTGCATGGAAAACGTCGAAACCTGCGATTATGCTTTGAGCTACGGAGACGGGCGTTGGAACGTGGATTTCGACTCGCTCGAAGCCGCTGTGAACGAGCGGACAAGGGCGATTTTCTGCGTGAATCCGAACAATCCGACGGGCTCGACTTTTTCGCCCGAAGAACGTGAACGTCTCGAAGCATTTGCGCGGGAACGCGGCTTGGCCCTCGTCGTGGACGAAGTTTTTCTCGAATACATGCGTGAGCCGGCGGAGAGTTTTGCTTCGGCGGAATCCGGGGCGGTTTTCGTTCTGGGCGGACTTTCCAAGACGGCGGCACTCCCGCAAGTCAAAGCCGGTTGGATCGTGACCTGCGGCGAGAAAAAATTCCGCGAAGAGGCCCTCGGACGTTTGGATTTTATCGCCGATACCTTTTTGTCCGTGAGCACGCCCGCCCAACTTGCCGTTCCCGCGTTGTTGCAGGCGGCGCCGGAAATGAGAGCGCGCATCAACGCCCGCTTGGATGCCAACGAACGGCAATTGCGCGAATGGTGCGAGCGCTCCCGCGACTTGGAATATCTCCGTCGCGAGGGCGGTTGGTACGGCCTCGTGCGCCTGCCGCGCGGCATCGAGGAGGAATCTTTAGTGACGGACCTGTTGCGCCGCGAAAACGTCATCGTCCATCCCGGCTATTTCTACGACTTGGACGCTGTTCCCGCTCCGCATCTGGTCTTCTCGCTCTTAGCCAAAGAAGCGGACTTCGCCGTCGCCTTCCCCCGCATCGACGCCGCCATCCTGCGAAATTAGGAAAGCCGGGCCATTGCTCGATTGTTTCCGGCGGAAAAACTCTGCGTTTCCCGACGGATTCGCAGAGAGGCGTCGATTCGTTTTTCTGTTGGTTTGTGGTTGGCGCTAAAAGCGTGCTGCCGCGGGTGATTCTTTCTTGATGAATTTCCGCGAGGCTCTAATATAATTGACCCTTTCGCATAAACACCATGCTTTTAGATATTCTTCATTCCAAAATTTTGCGTGCCGAAGTAACCGACGCGCAATTGCACTATGAAGGCAGCCTCGCCATCGATTCCGAAATCATGGACATGATCGGCATGCTTCCGAATGAAAAAATTCTCGTCGGGAACATCTCGAACGGCCACCGCTTCGAAACCTACGCGATTCCCGCGCCCGCCGGCTCCCGTCAGTTCTGCCTCAACGGCGCCGTCGCGCACCTCGGCAAAATCGGCGACCTCATCGTCATCATGTCCTTTGCACGCATGACGCCGGAAGAAGCCAAGACCTGGACGCCGCGCGTGGTCGTTTTCGGTGACGGCAATTCCCGCATCGTAAAGCTCACCTCCGATGTCGCCGATCCGGCCGTCGTCGCGAAGTTCGACCGCTAATCCGATTCGGAAAATTTTTCTCGGGCTTCGATAATGACGCCCGGACGCAATCCCGCACAGAAAATCGTGCGGGATTTTTTTGTCGGTGCATCGCAGGCGTCCGCTTCCGCCCAGGCATCGACGGCGGCAATCGTTACGGGAGCTTGCGGCGGAACGGCGTTCGTCGAATCCCAAACGCCGAAGCGTTCTTTCCGCAAATACCACGGGAGCGGCCAGTATTCCGGCCCGACCAAGGCGACGAAAAATATTTCGGCATCGTTGCCGTTTGCGACGAAATCCGCCTTCGATTTTTCAATTGCGGGAATGATTTCCGAAAGGCTCTCGCCGGGGTGCTCGTAGCGCAGGGGCGTGTTGCTTCCCGCGATACAGAGAACGCCGGCGGCAATAAAGGCAGCAAGGCTGAGGCTAATGCGTGCCGGCGTCATTTTAAAAATGCTTCTTAAGACCGCAGAATCAATGACGGCGGCGGCGAGCATCGGGATTGCGGGAACGATTCCCAGCACGCACCACGGCGTTTTGTAGGGGATGACAGAATAAAAAATCAGCATCGCGCCGCCGGCGACGGCAAGAAAAAGCGCTGCGGAAAAATCGTCTTTGCGGAAGGCACGCGAGAAGCGGCGTTCGTTGCGCGTCGGGAAAAAGAGTCGCAGGATAAAATGCGGAAGCAAGATTGCGAGTGCCAAAAGCGGTAGGCGTTCGTTGCCGGCGATCAGGAGGAGGTAGTAGTAAAACGGCTTGGCATGCGGCGATTCCGTGGCGGTTCCCGCGAAAAAATAATTTTCAAATGCCGCGAAGCAATCCGTCACGCCGCCGGGATTTTGTCCGAACGAAGTATAAAAAAGCATCGCGGTGATGCCGGCTGCGAGTGTTGCGACGGTAACGCGCTTGGCGAGTTGCTTTGTGGGTTCGCCCGGTTCGCGGAAGCGGATCCGGAGGAGCGTCATCGCCGCACCGCCGAGTGCGAATGCTGCCGCCATGAGAAGCCACGTTTCCTTGCTCGCGATCGCCAATCCCGCACAAATTCCCGCAAGCATCGCATTCGTCAGCGTCTTTTTTCTGAAGCACCAAATTCCCGCCGCGCACCAGGCGAAAACCGCCAAAATCGTTTCCTGGATGAAATAGCCGGAGTAAAAAATCGCGACGTACGAAGCGGCGAGCAGGCATCCGGCAAAGGCAACGGAGCTGATTTTCCGTCCGAAAAAACATAGCGGAATCAGGATGCAGCCGAGCGCTCCGATGAGTGCGGGAACCGCGCGGACGAACGCTTCGGACAATTCGGCGAAGCTCCCGATTCCGAAAATTTTACAAAGCCAGAAAGTAAAAAAATAGAGCGTCGGACCGTGAAAATCCTGCGGGTCGTAAATGAAGGTTTTCCCCGCCAGCATTTCGCCGACGCGATAGGCCTGCACGGCTTCGTCGCTGTGCATCGGGCGCGCGTCGATTCCCGAAAAACGCAGGGAAAGCGCGAGCGCAAAGACCGTCGCAAGTATTCCCGCGAAGAGGAGTTTTTGAGCAAACGGTGAGAGCCTCGGTCGCATCAGTTTTTCTTTTTGCGGGCGGCTTGGGCGTTTTCGGCGCGGATTTTTTCGCGGAGCGCATCCCAGCGCGCGAGGCGTTCGGCGATGGCGGCTTCGGCGCCGTTGCTTTTCGGCGTATAAATTTTGAGCGGCGTTTCCAGGTAGGTTTGCCCGGAAATGCCTTCGGGAAATTCATGCGAGTAAAGGTAGGCGGCGCCGTTGCCGAGCGATTTGTTGAAATTGTTGTGGGCGTCGCGCAGGTGGGCGGGAACGCGTTGGCGCGGCGATTCGCGGAGCAGGGCACGAGCGGCAAAAATGGCCTCCGTGGCGCTGTTGCTCTTCGGGCAGGTCGCGAGGAAAAGCGTGGCGTGCGCGAGCGTGAGCTGGGCTTCCGGCATTCCGATGAAATCGCAAGCTTGTTGGGCGGCGACGGCGACCGTGAGCGCGCGGGAATCCGCCAGCCCGATGTCTTCGCTCGCCAAAATAACGAGCCGGCGCGCGATAAAGCGCGGGTCTTCACCGCCTTCGAGCATGACGGCGAGCCAGTAAACCGCCGCATCGGGATCGCTGCCGCGTACCGATTTGATAAAGGCGGAAATCGTGTCGTAGTGCTCGTCTTCGTTGCGGTCGTAGCGGATTTGGCGTTCGCGCGCGAAGGCGGCGACGTCGTCGAGCGTCAGCTCCGAATTCGGCGCGTGGCCGAGCGCAACGGTTTCCAGCGCGTTCAGGGCGCGGCGCATATCGCCTTCGCTCATGCGGGCGAGGGCGAGCAGGGCCTCCGGATTTGCTGAAATATTCAGAGCTCCCAGGCCGCGTTCTTCGTCGGAAAGGGCGCGTGCGAGCGAGGCGACTACGTGCTCCTCCGCTACGGGTTCGAGTCGGAAAAGGTGCGAGCGCGACAGCAGCGGCGGAATGACGTAAAAGCCCGGATTGTGCGTCGTGCAGCCGATGATGCGGACATTGCCCGCTTCGACATCCGGCAATAACAAATCCTGCTGCGCCTTGTTGAAGCGGTGAATTTCGTCGATCAGCAGAAGCGTGCGGCGTGAAGGATTGGCACGCGCGATACGCAGGATGTCGCGTAACTCCGCGGTGTTGGAGAGCACGGCATTGATGCGGACGCAATGGCAATGCGTGACGGCAGCGATGACTTCCGCGAGCGTCGTTTTCCCGCAGCCGGGCGGTCCGTAAAAGAGCAGGCTGCCGAAATTGTCCGTCGCAATCAGGCGCGGCAAAAGCGTTCCCTTGCCGAGGACTTTCTCGTGGCCGAAAATTTCCTCCAGATTACGCGGGCGCATGCGTGCCGCCAACGGACGCCGGAATCCGCTCGCGGGGGCGGGCGTTTCCTCGGGTGCTTCCTCGTTGCGGTTTGCCGCGAAAAGCGAATCTGTAAAATCTTCTGCCATCAAAGCGCCAAGTCTAAGCGCTGAAGCCCGCTTCTGAAAGCAAAATTCCGCAGGGCCACCATCGCTTGTCGTCCCGTCGTCCTCGCTTGCCTCCCGCGGAAACGCTTTTAAGATTGTGGCCATGTATTTTCAGGAAGAATCTCAACGTTTTCAGCGATTGCTGGAAAAACTCGACGGCAAGCGCGTTGCCGTTATTGGGCATGTGCGCCCCGACGGCGATTGTATCGGCTCGCAAGTCGCTCTCTGTCGCATCCTACGTGCCCGCGGTATCGACGCGGTTTGCGTGAACCACCACCCGGTGCCTTACAATTTGAAAAACTTTGTTGCCGACACGCCGTTCTTTCACGAAAACGATTTTGAAAACGACGGGCGCATCGCCGTTGCCGTCGATTGCGGAAATCTCTCGCGCCTCGGGAAATCGCTCCTCGAAAAGGCTTTCCCGCAGGGTGTTTTTGCGGCAATCGACCACCACGAAACCAACGAATATTTTGCTTCCGAAGAAAATATCGTCGTCCCGACGGCTGCGGCCACCTGCCACCTGCTCGCCGCGTTTTGTCTGGATTGCGGCATCCCGATCGATGCCGTTTTGGCGACTGCGCTCTACGTCGGCATTGCGACTGATACCGGGCAATTCCAGTACGCTTCGACGAGCGCCGAAGTCCTCGAAATTGCAGGACGCCTGTTGCGTGCCGGAGCTTCGCCGGATTTCATTTCCCGCGAACTTTACGAGCAGGAAAAATTCGCCAAGCTCGAGTTGCTTCAGCGCTACCTCGCGACGGCGAAGTTGCTCGCCGGCGGCAAACTCGCCGTGGCCTGGATTCCGAAAACCGCGTTCGAGGAAACGGGAACGACGCGGGAAGACGCCGATAATTTCGTCAACTACCTGCGCGGGACGGCGGGTGTCCGGGTGGCTTGCCAATTGGAGCAGTCGCACACCGGCGTGAAGGGTAGCCTGCGCGGATCCGATGACAGTGCCCGTGTCGATTTGCTGGCGAAGAAACTCAACGGCGGCGGCCACATCCGCGCGGCCGGCTTCAACCTCGACGGTGCGGATCTCGACCGCGACCGCGAGCGCATCTTCGGCGTCATTATCGATCACCTCCGCGAGCGCGGGCTACTCGATTAGAGCAAGGCCGTTGCCGGAAAATAAAAAAAGGACATCCGAGACGAACAAGCGCCTCGGATGTTTTTTTATGGGAATGAAGAAAGGAAGGGGGCGTCAGAATTCCCGCCAGTCGGAAACGGAGACGCGGAGGGGGACGGCGTAATCGGCGGCGCAGTCCGCGTAGAGGGATTCGCAGGCGGCTTCGGCTTCCGTCGTCCGGGTGCAGCGGGCGATTTCCGCGCCGGACGCAAAGCCGGCGGCAAAGCTCAGCATCGCGGTTCCGGCGAGCCAGGGAAGAAGGTCGAGGAGGGTCTTTTTGAATTTTTTCATAAACGGAGGGATGCGTGTTTTTTAGTTTCTCCATTTTAATACGGAAACGGATTTTCGGGAGGGGAGCGATTTGTGGACAAAACGCCGGATTGTGCGAAAAACGGCTTTTCTTTAACGGGAGGACGGATTAACTTTGTGCTATGGAAGTGCTCTTGTTCCTGTTCTCTATCGGTCTTTACCTCCTTCCGAGCATTGTCGTTTACCTCTTGATGAATGCCCGACTGAACCGCTTGTCTTCTCAGATTGACGCTTTGAAGCGGGAGGCGGATAAGCGCTTGTGGGAAAAGCTCGGTGCGCAAAAAGAAGCCGCGTCGAAATCTCCGGGACAGGCGGCTCCTGTGCCTGTGCCGCCGGCAGCGGAGCCTGCCTGCGCCAAGGCGATTTCGCCTGAGTCGGTTGACGGTTTGGCGGAGCGCATTCCGGAACGGGAGCTCGTGCCGGAGCCCGCTAAAAAATCCGTGCCGCCGCCGTTGCCAGTTCCCGAACCGTCGCCGGAGCCTTTTTCGGAACTTCCGGATCGCTTGCGAGAATGGAAAATTCTTCCGCCGAAAGGCTTGTCGTTTGAGGAGACGATCATGCAGTGGTGGGCTCCGCGTCTCGGCGGCGTACTCGGTGTGTTGGCGATGATTTTCTTTGCCGTCTGGTCGTCTCAATTTTCAACGCCGTTAGTGCGTGTTTTGGAAATGGTGGCGGTATCCGTCGGCATTACGGGCGCGGGCCTTTATTTCCGGCGGCGGCAGAATGCCTCTATCGGCGGGGCGTTGACGGCAACGGGCACGACGATGTTTTACTTCATTGCGCTTGCGGCGGGGACTTTTCCCGCGACCAAGATTTTTGACTCTGTCGGCGTTGCCTTGGCGGTTCAGATTTTGGCGATTATTCCGACGCTTGTGCTGGGGCGCGGGCGTTTTGTCCCGGCGCTTTCCGCGTTGGCCTTTGCTTGCGTGAGTGCGCTTTTTGCGGTGCGCTACGGCTCGGGGATGGCGGCGCTTGTCACCTCGTTCGGCGCCTATGCGGCTGCGGCGTGGTTTTGCACGAAGAAAGAGGCTCCGGGGCTGTTGCTTGCGGGAGCTGTCGGCGCGTTTTTGCCGCTTTGGGTTATGCCGCCGCAGTTTGTTCCCGAATCGGCTTCGGCGATGCTGGCGGGCGCGCAAAGCCTGCGGGATGTTTTGGCATTGCTCTTGGGAGGGAGCGGTCTTCCGGCCTATCTGATTGCCTTTGCGGCGGGAATTGTGTTGCCCGGCTGCGTGCTTTTGAAATCGAAAAGCAAGCGGCCTTTTGCGAACTTGGTTTATGCGGCTTCCTGCATTCACGCGCTGGTTGCGACGGGTGCAGGGCTGAAAGTGTTTTCGGGGGCCTTCGGTTCCGTTTCGTTGCCGGAGACTTTGCCCTACATATTTTCGAATCTCATCTACGCCTGTTTCTTTTCGCTTGCCGCGCTGCTTTTCGGAGTTGCGGCGTGGATTTCATTCCGTCTCTTCCGGGAAAATAAATTTCTCTTTACGTTTAATTTTGTCGCGGGAAGCATTCTCCTGCCTTTGGCGATTTTGCTCTGGTCGCCGTCGGGCGGCGGAAAGGATGTGCTGTTTTATGCGTTGCTGGCGGAAGGCGTGCTACTGGCGTACAGCGGTCGCGCGTTGAATTCCAAGTGGACCTTGCTTTCGCTGCTGTGTTGCCTCCTGTTGGTGCCGCTTGTGGCGTTCCGCGAGTTGTCCCTGTTCCAGATCTGTCTGTTTCAAGCGCTTCGTTTGGGGAGCCTTGCCTGGTTCTTCGGAGAAAAGGAACAGTGGAGCGGAGACCGTAAGATTATTGCTCAACTGGCGATTGCGTGTGTCGCGTCGGTGGCCGCTACGGAACTCTGCGGGCTTGCAGATTCATTTGAGCAGCCGATTACCGGAAACTTTATTTTCCCGCTGGCGTGCTTGGCGGTTTTGGCGGCGGGAACGTTTTTGCCGCGTATTACGCGCCTGCCGTTTGCCGTGGTCGGAGGCATCTGGATTGTGTTCATCTATTACCGGGCATTCATTCAATCCGCCGTCTTTTATGAGGCCAGTGCTTGGTGGCTCTATGCCGGCGTCGTTGTAATGCTGTCCGCCGTTTTTGCTCTGCGTTGGCGGATGAAGGACGAGAACAAGGCATCGTCCTTAGAGTTGGCTTTCGTCGCGCCGATGCTTGCGATGCTGACAATGTTTTTCCTGAATGCCGAAAATCCCGCTTGGGCAAACGCCGCATGCTTCCTGCCGCTGATCGCATTGCTTGCGGGAACGCCGTGGACCCGCAATCCCGCCGTCTTCCCCTTGGCGCGTCGGGCGGCGGATATTTCCGCTTTGCCGTGGCTCGTATTGCTCTTCGTAGAGTTGAGGCGGTGGAATTCCGGAGCTCTCTTAACGGATCCGGCTTTGTGGAGCGTGCCCGCCGGTTTCCTCGTTTACTGTTTCCTGCCGTTCTGCTTCTCCGCGATGCGCGAGCTGCTGCGGGAACGTCCGTGGTTCGCGGTTTCGGCTTCGGCGTCGGGGAGTGCCTGCCTGATGCTCTGGGGCTATCAGGCGTTTCCGCGTCTGCTGACTTCGGGAAGCGCCTTGCTGGCACTTGCCCTGATTCTTGCGGGCCTGCTGGCGCGGGTGCGTTCCGTACGTTTTGTCGGCGCCGCAGTGCTGGTAATGGCGTTGGCGCGCCTTTTCATTTGCGACATCAGCGATACGATTTGGCGCATCGTTGCTTTTGCCGCTGTCGGCCTGTTGCTTTTCCTGCTCGGCTTTGCTTATCAGGCTCTTGCCCGGCGGATTGAGAAATAGGGCGTTAATCGCCAATAAAAAACGCGCTCCCCGGCGGGAACGCGTTTTTTGTTCGAAGCAAGTTCGGGTCTTGGGCTTAGTAGCCCTTGATCTTGAAGAGCCCCGTGACGGAATTGTTGTTGTGGATGCGCGTAATCGCTTCGCCGATGAGCTTCGCGACCGAGAGCACCGTAATCGGCAGGCCGCGCGATTCCACGGGAACGGAATTCGTCGTGATGATTTCGTCGAGCGCTCCCGTTGCGAGGCGCTGGTAGGCGATTTCGTTGAGCATGCAGTGGCTGACGAGCGCGCGGACGGACTTGGCGCCGTTTTCGCGGAGCAGTTTGGCCGCGGAGCAGAGCGTGCCCGCCGTTTCCGTCATGTCGTCAACGAGGATGATGTTGCGGCCTTCGACTTCGCCGACGAGGTTTGTCGATTGAACCGTCGTTGCGGAGACGCGGCGCTTGGCGACGAATCCGATCGGGAGGTCGAGCAGGTTGGCGACGGCGCTTGCCGCCTTCATCCCGCCGATGTCCGGAGAAAATACCGTGGCGTCCTTGAGGTACGGTTTGTCCTTGATGTAATCGTAGAAGACCGGCGATGCGAAGAGATGATCGACGGGGATGTCAAAGAAGCCCTGGATCTGCTGAGCGTGCAGGTCGAGAGCGAGCACGCGGTTGGCGCCGGCGGCGGTGAGCAGGTTGGCGACGAGCTTGCCGGTGATCGGCACGCGCGGGCGGTCTTTGCGGTCCTGGCGGGCATAGCCGAAGAAGGGAATGACGGCGGTGATGCGCTTTGCGGAGGCGCGTTTCATCGCGTCAATCATGATGAGCAATTCCATCAGGTGGTCGTTCGCGGGATTGCAGGTGGGCTGAATCGCGAAGACGTCGCAACCGCGGATGTTTTCCTTGATTTGGACGAAGGTTTCTCCGTCCGGGAACGGTGTGACGTCGGCCTCGCCGAGAGGCACTCCGATGTTTTCGCAGATTTCCCGCGCGAGCGCAGGATTGGCATTGCCGGTAAAGATTTTCATAGGAGAGTCGGACATGTGTTAAAAGGAATTTTCCAATGATAGGAGGCGTGAGCGGCTTAGTAAATTAAAAAACTGCGGGAAGGAGGTTCCCGCAGTTTTTTGCAATCGATTAACCTTCGCTCGGCAGGCGCTTCGAGATACCCGAGACGATCGCTTGAGAAGCGTTGAGGTCACCCCAGGTGCCGTAAACGATGGCCACTTCCGTGTAGGGTTGCGGCGCCGGCAGATCCGAGCCCTTCGGCGCTTTCGGGATGCGGCGCGTAATGTCGATCGTGATTGTCACGAGTTTCGGTCCGCAGAAAAAGAGCTCCGTTCCGTATTTGGACGGGGTGTCGCCGGCGTAGTAAAGATCGAGTTCGCGGCAGGTGGCGATGGCGGCGGCCTTGACGGCTTCGACGTCGCTGTTGTAGTAGCGGACGTTTTCGAGCGTGCGGCGCGTCCAAACGGCTTCACCGGCGAATTTCGAGCCGGGAACGTCCACGGTTACTTTCGTGCAACCGGAGAACGAAGCAGCGGCGGCGAGGAGGGAGAATGCGAGGATTTTTTTCATAATTGAATAAAAAATTGGCTTTGAAATATCAGAATTTCTTTTGCCGTGAATGGCAAATGAAAAAAGGGACGGCGCGTTACCGGGCGGCGGCGCGTGAGAGGCGGTCGTTGACGGCGGCGCCGATGCCGTCGTCGGGCGAGCGCTCGATGCGGATGTCGGTGAATTCGGCGTCGTCCAGACGGCGGAGCAGGGAGAAAACGCTACGGGCGACGGTGGCTTGGTCGCCGTCTTCGGAGAGCCAGAAAGCGGTGGCGTGTTCCGGCAGGTCGGGGAGGATTTCCGGGCGTTTTTGGAAAACGAGTGCTGTTTTTCCCGTTGCGTTCTCAAGGCTCGGAACGGCGTTTTCCCAAAGCTCGACTTTCGCCCGCGGACTGTAATGTTTTTTCAGCATGCCCGGTGCGATTTGGGCTGTTTGCGCTTCGGCTTCTTCCGCTTTTTTTTCCAAAAGCCCTTTACCGATTTCGACCGTAAATTCCGTCCCGAGGGCCTGTTCGAGATCTTTCCGCGTAATGACTCCCAGGCGGAGAATGCGGACGGTTTCGCCGACGAGGACGATGGTCGATTCGATACCGCAGTCGCAGGCCCCGCCGTCAACAATGTAATCCAAACGTTCGCCGAGGGATTGCAGGACGTGCTGTGCCGTGGTCGGGCTGACGTAGCCGAAGGGATTGGCGCTCGGCGCGGCGAGCGGGACTTCCGCGGCCCGGAGAATTTGCCGGGCGACGGGATGGACGGGCATGCGGACGGCGACGGTGGGTTCGCCTGCCGTTACGAGGTCGGGCACCGTCGCTTTTTTCGGCAAAACGAGGGTGAGCGGGCCGGGCCAGAAAGCTTTTGCGAGCTTTTCGACAGCGGGATGCGTTGTGTCCGCCAGCGTTTCCGCCTGTTCGAGCGAGTGGACGTGGACAATCAGCGGGTCGATGAAGGGGCGCCCCTTCGCGGAGAAAATGGATCTGACGGCGTTTTCGTCGAAGGCATTGGCGGCGAGGCCGTAAACGGTTTCCGTCGGGATGGCGACGAGACCGCCTGCGCGCAACAGGCTTCCGGCGAGGGCGATGTCTTCGGGACGCCCGCTCAGCATTTCGGCCTTTTTCGGGACCGCCGTTCGCCGTTGGGCGAGGGCGTCGCGCAGGCTGAATTCACAACCGCAGTAGCTTTGGCGGTACAAATCGAGGGAGCGGGAAATCGTGTTGGTCTTTTTAAAACCGTCCTGCTTTTTGAAATCAACTTCGAGAAAGCGCTCCGCATCGACGGATTTTCCGATCGCGAAAATTGTCTTTGATGGCTTGTGCGGAGACACGCTCAGCGTCGTCGTGAAAAAATCGAAGCCGCGTTCACGGGCCGTCCGCGCCGCGCGCTCCAGCGAGTAGCGGAAGCAGCGGGGACAACGCGCGCCGCGTTCCGGTTCCCGTTCGAATCCGCGGGCAACCCGATCCAGCCATTCGCGGTGGTTCGGTTCGTCGACGATGACGGGCACACCGAAATGCGCGCAAAGCGTATCCACAGCCTTCAAACGCCGTTCGAACTCGGCCGCGGGGGCGATATTGGCGTTGCTGTAAAACAGGACAACTTCATGGCCCTGCGATTGCAAAAGCGAAACGCAGTGTCCGGCGCAAATGCCGCAGCAGGTATGGAGAAGAACGCGTGCCATGAAATTTTAATTTAAGGAGCGCATTCTAAACCTGTCTTTCCGGCGAAGCAAAACCGAAAAGTGCGGCAGTCTCGCAGTTGGGTTGCGTCGTCGGCGGGAAGCCGTTAGCTTAGAACGATATGCGTAAAATCCTTCTGAAAGACACGATGCTGAACGGAAACCGGACGGATGTCCTCATTGCGGGCCACCGCTTTGAGAAGATCGCTCCCGGGCAGATTGCCGGTGCGGACACCGAAATCGTCGATGCCGCCGGAACGGCCATCCTTCCGCCGTTTTACAATACGCATACGCATGCGGCGATGACGTTGCTGCGCGGCTATGCCGACGACAAGGAGCTCTTTACCTGGCTTAACGACCACATTTGGCCGTTCGAAGCGAAGATGACCGCGCAGGACATTTACGAAGGCTCCCGGCTTGCCATTCTCGAAATGATTCGCTCGGGAACGGTGTTTTTCAATGACATGTACTGGCAGAGCGACGAAACCGTGCGCGCCGCGAGCGAAATGGGCATTCGCGCCTGCGTCGGCATGACGGTTACGGATTTTATCGGAGAAGCTGCCATTGAAGCGACTTTTGAGCGGCTCGCCGCTTTGAAACCGGGCAATTGGGCGGACGACGCGGGCCTCGTGCGCCTGACGCTGGCGCCGCATGCCGTTTATACGGTTTGTGAAAAGCTCTGGCGGCGTTGTGCGGATTTTGCGCGTGAACGCGGATTGCTGTTGCACATCCACCTCGCGGAAACTCAAAAGGAAGTCGCCGACTGTGTGGCCGCCCACGGGAAGACGCCCGTTCGCTGGCTGGATTCGCTCGGCGTCTTGGGCGAAAACGTCATCGCCGCTCACGTGGTCCACGTTGACGACGAAGAAATTTCCATTTTGCGCGAACGCGGCGTCGTCATTGCGCATAATCCCTGTTCGAACATGAAGCTGGCGTCGGGGACTTTCCGGTCGCAGGCTTTTTCCCGTGCGGGTTGCCGCGTCACGATCGGGACGGACGGAAACGCCTCGAACAATAATTTGGATATGGGCGAAGAAACGAAATTTGCGGCGCTTTTGGCTAAGGTTTCCGGAAATCCGGAGGCGCTTCCCGCGGAGGAGGCTTTGGCGTGGGCAACGCGCAACGGCGCCGAAGCTTTCGGCATTGATGCGGGAGTAATTGCGGAAGGCCGACTCGCCGATGCCGTGCTTGTGGATTTGAACAACGAGCGCCTCGTGCCTTCACACAATCTGGTTTCCAACTGGGTGTATTCCGCCGACTCGCGCTGCATCCGCGACGTGATTTGTAACGGCAAATTTCTGATGCGCTCCGGCGTCATCGAAGGCGAAGCGGAAATCCTTGATGCCGTCCGCAAGCTTCCCTTGCTGAAGCGCTAAGGATTTGGGCCCGCAAAGCGTTTACGAATGAGCATTTCAGAGGGATTCCGGAAGTACCGAAAAGCCGTTTATCTCGCCGTTGTCGGTTTGCTGAGCGTTTGCCTGCTCGCGGATTATATTCCCGCGACGGCGGCGCTCGGGCGATGGGTGGCTCCGCCGATTGCGCTGTTCCTCGGTCTGGTTTTTGCTTGGGCTTGCGGGCAGGCCTATCCCGCGTTTAACAAGAAGGCTTCGAAGGTGCTGCTGCAGGTTTGTGTTGTCGGGCTCGGATTCGGCATGAACCTTCAGGAATCGCTGGCTTCCGGGAAAGGGGGCATGCTTTTTACCGTTTTGTCCGTTGCCGGGACGGTATTTGTCGGCATGTTTCTCGGCCGGAAACTCTTAGGAGTCGATCGCGAGTCCGCTTATCTCATCAGCTCGGGGACTGCGATTTGCGGCGGGAGTGCGATTGCCGCCGTCGGCCCCGTTATCAAGGCAAAGGAAGAGGCGATGTCCGTCGCTCTGGCAAGCGTCTTCGTGCTCAATGCCGTCGCGCTTTTTATTTTCCCGCCGTTGGGACATGCGTTGGAATTGAGCCAGCAGCAATTCGGCACTTGGGCGGCCATCGCGATTCACGATACGAGCTCGGTCGTCGGCGCGGGCGCGGCTTACGGGGAAGAAGCCCTGAAGGTAGCGACGACGATTAAGCTGACGCGTGCGCTTTGGATTATCCCGCTCGCCTTGGTGACCGCGGTGATTTTCAAGACGGAAGGCAAAAAGATTTCCGTGCCCTGGTTCATTTTGTTTTTCATTCTCGCGATTGTCCTAAATACTTACGTGACGGATGCTTTCCCGCAGTTCGGAAAAACTGTTTCCGGCTTGGCGCGTAAGGGGCTGACTTTAACGATGTTCTTCATCGGGGCCTCGCTTTCGAAAAACACCCTGCGGCAGATTGGGCTCAAACCCTTCCTTTTGGGAGCCCTGCTTTGGATTATTATCAGTGCCGCGTCACTGGCTTACGTCTTGTACGTTTAGAATCCGTTTGCGGCGGAAATCTTCGAAAAATTTGTAGCCTTTAGGGGCGATAAGCCGGATTCTGTGCCGTGAGCCGCTTGCGCGGAGCACGATCGCATTCATTTCTCTAACCGCCGAAAACCGACGATTTCGCCTCGCGGCGATGCGACAGACCCGTGAGCGTCGGACGGGCAGCCCGCTCACCTATTTTGTCTTGCACCGGATTGGGTTTGTCGCGCCTCGTTCGTTGCCGTTCGAGCGGTGAGCTCTTACCTCGCCGTTTCACCCTTACCGGCGTTGCCGCCGGCGGTTTGTTTTCTGTGACACTTTCCGTCAACGCGCCTTGCGACGCGCCGCCCTCGCTTTCACGAGGAATCCTGCCCTGTGGTGTCCGGACTTTCCTCTCGGAACGCGGAAGCTCCCGAGCGAATGCGTGCACCCTAAAGACTGCCGCAAATGCTCGCGCGAGAATGCCTTTTTTGCAAGCCGAAAGGTGAGAAAATCTGTCGCGCCGCTGTCATTTTAATTGGCCGGAGAGAGGGCGGATTGTAAAATATACAAAAATTGTAGAATTTACTTGTGGGGAAGTTTGTTTGTGGCTAACTTGCTTTCATTAATTGTTTTGATGAATTCGAAAATGCCTTCCGAAAACCTGATTGCCAAAGCCATTACCTACTTAAACTCGCTCGCCAACGGCGTAAATCCTTACACGGAAGTAAGGTTGACGCCGGGAGATTTTGACGATGAGCGTCTGAAGCGCCTTTTCCGCTTTGTCGCGGGGACGCTTTCGGAGCGCGTCGGACCGGGGAAGGAGGCGAAAAAAGGCGGCATTCCCGGCATCAACGCAGACCCGCGCCCGTATTTTGATGCCGAAAAAGTAAGACCCGAAAAAATCGAAATCTCCGAAACGCCCATCGGCGTAAATACCTTGGCGCGTAATATTTGCGCGTCTTTTGACCCGATGGAGATGCAGGGAATCTCCGGAGCGGCGATTGCGGACTGGCTTGCCTTGAAGGGATATCTGAAGATTGAAAGCTTCGGCGGGAAAAAGCGAAAGGTGTTGGGATGGAAATGCTCGGAGCTCGGGCTTACGGAAATCGAGGGCGTACACAACGAAAGCGGTGAGAGGTACGTGAAGATTCTGTATCCGCCCCAGGCCCAACGCTTTGTCATCGAAAATCTCAAAGCCATCGCCGCTTGGAGACTCTCACGCCGTTCGGCACCAAAAAACAACGGCGGGCGCTACGGAAATCGCATTTAAGCCGAAAAAACGCTCCGTTAGCTCCGACTTGGCGTTGAAACTTAGATTTTCCGCTCGTCATGCGGGAATCCCTGCGACAGAATGTTCCGTATGAAGAATATCGCCATTTACGGCGCGGGCGGCTTCGGACGCGAAGTGGCTTGCCTGCTCCGGGAAATCAACGAAGTGACACCGCAATGGAACTTCGTCGGTTTTTTTGACGATGGAGTGCCGGCGGGAACGCGTTTGTCCGACGGAACCGTGCTCGGCGGAATCGACGCGCTCAACGCCGTTGCCGAGCCGCTCGCACTTGTCTTTGCAATTGCCCGACCGCAGACGCTGAAGCAACTGGTCGCCGCCGTCAACAATCCCCGGATCGAATTTCCGAACCTGATTGCGCCGGACGTACATTTCCGCGATCGCGCCCGTGTAACGTTGGGCCGCGGTAACATCATCAACACGCGGGCCGCGCTGTCCTGCGATTGCGCTTTCGGCGACTTCAATCTTTGCGTTTTCGACAATGTGTTCGGCCACGATTCCCGCATCGGCGATTTCAATGTCTTTTTCACGGGGACGCGTATCAGCGGAAACGTAAAGATCGGCAACGGCAACGTTTTCGGTGCCGCCTCCACGGTGCTACAAAACCTGAAAATCGGGGACGGCAACACGCTTGCGGCGTCCAGCCTCCTGCTTACGCCGGCGGGGAATGACGCTTCCTACATCGGTGTGCCCGCCAAAAAATTTAATTTTAAATCCTAATGAACTTCGAAAATTTCATCGAAAAAATCGCTCCTTTGTTTGAAGAAACGCCGCCGTCATCCCTGACGCCGCAGACACGCTACAAAGAACTGCCCGAGTGGACTTCGCTGATTGCGCTTTCCCTCATCGTGCAGGTGTTTAACGAACTCGGATCGACGATTACCGGAGATGACATCGAAGCTTCCGCCACGCTCGGCGAGCTTTTCGAACGCGTGAAGAAAGGAGCCGAGTAAATGGGTGATTCCCCGTTCTCACTCGCGGGAAAAACGGTTTTGATTACCGGGGCTTCGTCCGGAATCGGACGCGCCTGCGCCATCGAATCCGCCAAGCTCGGTGCGAAGATTATCGCCGGCGGGCGCGACGAAGAACGTCTCGCGGAAACCCTTGCCGCCGTGCCGACGGAGGGCTCGAGCGCAGTCGCCGCCGATTTGCTCGAATTCGATTATTGTAAGAAAATCGCCGCCGCCGTTTCTGCCGACGATCCGCTCGACGGGATCGTTTTTTCTGCGGGCATGAACCGCCTGCTTCCCGTCGGTTTTATCGGAGAAAAAGAGTTTGCCGCCGCGATGCGCGTCAACGCGGAAGCGCCGCTGATGCTCGTCCAGACTCTGCTCCGCGAAAAGAAACTCAAGCGCGGTGCCTCCGTCGTGTTCATTTCCTCCATCTCCGGCGGGAGTGTCGTTTCGCCCGGTGCTGCCGTTTATTCGGCGACAAAATCTGCCGCCGACGCCCTGATGAAGAGCCTCGCGTTGGAGCTCGCGGCCAAGCAAATCCGCGTCAACGCCGTTTGTCCGGGTGCCGTCGAGACCAAGATGAACGCTCTGGCTGCCGTTTCCGAAGCTCAAAAGGCCGAGGCCGAAAAACGTTACCCGCTCAAGCGCTTCGGCAAGCCCGAAGAAATTGCCTACGCGGTGATTTATTTGCTCTCCGACGCTGCAGCGTGGACGACGGGAACGCGTCTCGTCATCGACGGCGGTTTCACGCTTCTTTAATTTTTAATCATGGCCCGGCTTCAATTCAACGGTATCGGCATTCGAGCGCTTTCCGCCTGTGTCCCTGCAACAGTCTCGAAAAATGCGGAGGCGCTCCGGGGCGTGGTTCCCGACGAAGAAATTGAAAAAACGATTCACGCCATCGGGATCCGGGAAAAACGTATTGCCGCTGCCGATGTCTGTGCCTCCGATTTGTGCTTCCGTGCCGCCGAAAAGCTTTTGGCCGATAATCCCGAAATTGAGCGCGACAGCATCGACGTGCTGCTCTTCATGAGCCAGACCGGCGATTATCGTACTCCTGCAACGGCGGCAATTTTGCAACACCGCCTCGGGCTTTCCGTTAATTGTGCGGCAATGGACCTTTCGCTTGCTTGTTCCGGCTATGTCTATGCGCTTTCGACGGCATTTGCCTATGCCGCGAATCCCGGGGTTAAGCGTGTTTTGCTCCTTGATGGTGAGACTTATTCTAAAGTCGTCAATCCGCGCGACCGTGTGAATGCGCCGCTTTATGGTGACGCAGGAACGGCGACGCTCATCGAAAAATCCGGTGATTTCGGCGAATCTTATTTTGTCTTGAAGACAGACGGGCGCGGAGAAAATGCCGTAAAAATTCCCGCCGGAGCTTGCCGTCTTCCGGCTTCGGAGGAAACGCTCGCGGAAGCCGTTGCGCCTGACGGCAGTCTGCGCTCTGCTTGCGAGGTGTTTATGAACGGCATGGAAGTGTTCAATTTCGCCGTACGCTGCGCGCCCGATGCGATTAAGGAGGTCGCTTCTATCTCCGGTTTATCGCCCGCCGATGCTGATTACGTCGTATTCCATCAGGCGAATAAGATGCTGACGGATTTTTTGGCGGCGCGCATGAAGATTCCGGCGGAGAAGGTGCCTTATTCCCTGCACAAATACGGGAATACGAGTTCGGCGTCCGTTCCGTTGACCATTTCGGAATGTCTCTCAGGAAAAGCCCCCGCCGAGAAAGTGTTACTATGCGGGTTTGGTGCCGGATTTTCTTGGGCGGGCACGGCCCTCTCGCTCGCGAAAACCAAAATCTCGCCGGTTGTTGATTATTAATCGTGAAGTGCTTCGTTTTCAGGAATGCGACGCTTGAGGCGTTTTTCCCCCGCGGAGAAACGACATTTTCCGGCTATGGCGATATTTCCCGCATTCCCGAAGACGTCGAGTGCTACCGGTGGTTTTACACGCTTCCGCCGGAAATCGCGCCTGCCGACGCATGTGCGCTCGTCGAAGATTTTTTACAACAGCTTCGCCTCGTTTTGCCGCAAATTCCTGCCGGGAAGCCGTTGGAGCTGACGCGCCTTGCCGAGCCGGAAAACGCACCGCTCGTTTTGGCGGATTCCCGCGTGCGCGATGCCGTCCGTTTTTACAATGCCGCGCTCGAAAAAACGCCATCGGAACGACCCGCGACCCTACTGCTTCCGGCCCCGTCCTTCGGCGTGGATTGGCGCCTGTGGTTTCTCGCGCAAATGCCGTTTTCGCCCGCTAAAAAACAGGCGGAATCCAAGGCCCCCGCCGTCCCCGTTCTCCGCAAGAAATGCCTCGTTTTGGATTGCGACGACACGCTTTGGGGCGGGACGCTCGGCGAAGACGGACCTGGCGCGCTGAAAATCGGCGGCGATTTTCCCGGCAACGCGTTTGCGTATTTCCAAAAGAAATGCGTCGAACTTGCCGAGAGCGGCATCATTCTCGCGATTTGCTCCAAAAACAACGAGGCTGATGTGCGTGAAGTTTTCGAAAACCATCCCGCGATGATTTTGCGTCGGGAACACATTTCCGCCTGGCGCGTAAATTGGAACGACAAGGCAGAAAATCTGCGCGAAATTGCCGCCGAGCTCAATATCGGTTTGGACTCGCTTGTCTTCGTCGATAACGAGGCGCGGGAGCGAACGCGGGTGGCTGAGGCTTTCGGCGGCGTGCTGGCGACTCCGGAATTTCCTGCACGTGCTCACGATTTGCCCGTGTTCGTCGAAAAACTTTTTGATGACTATTTCCGCTGCGAAAAGCTGACCGAGGAAGACGCGGCCAAGACGCAGCAATACCGCGACGCCTCCGTGCGCAGCGAGCTCGTGAAAAACTTTACTTCGCTTGACGATTATATCGCGTCACTCGAGATTCGCCTGCGCGTTGCTTCCGCCGACGAATTTTCTTTGCCGCGCCTGGCGCAGCTCACGCAAAAAACCAATCAGTTCAATCTGGCGACGTGCCGCCGCGGCGAAGATGAGTTGCGGGAGTTCCTCGCACGCGGAAATGCCGTTTTTTCGCTTTCGGTGGCCGACAAAATCGGCGACCTCGGCATTGTCGGAGAAGCGGAAATTTCATTTTCTCCCGACGGAAAATCCGCTCGGATCGAAAATTTCATGCTGAGCTGCCGGGCGCTCGGTCGCGGGATTGAAACGGCGTTTGCCCGACGTATTTTGCAGCTCCTGCAGGCGCGCAATCTTGAACGCGTTTACGCGGAATATCTGCCGACGGCGAAGAATGCGCCCTGCGCGAATTTCCTTCCCGCACTCGGGTTTGTCCCGGAGGGCGACGCGTCGGACTCACGTTTTGTATTCGATTTGTGCGCCTGCGGTGAAATAGCCGTTGCACCTTTCTACCGATTGGATTCTGATAAATAGCATTATGGATTCCCGCCTCGAAAATGTTTTTAAAACCACGCTCGGCCTCGATGCCGTGTCCGCCGAGCTTTCTCAAACAAACTGCGAAGCGTGGGATTCCGTGAACCACCTGAATCTGGTGCTCGCGCTCGAAGCGGAATTCGGCGTCACCTTCGAACCGGAAGAAATCGCCGCGATGCAGAGCTTGGCCGCAGTTGAGAAAATCCTCGCTGCCAAAACCGCATAGGGCGGGCAATGCACCGATAAAAATCTCCCGCCGGGAATTGCGGCGAGAGATTGATTGGCGGAACGGCGCGGCGTCTTATTTGAGCTTTGGCTTCTTCGGCGTCAGCGGCTTGCCGTCACCCTTGAAGGTCTTGTTCGGAAGCCAAGTTTGGTTGCGGCCGAAAAATGCAATTTTTCCGCGGACGATGAGATTGTCGCCGTCGCGCCAAATGGCACAGCCGTAAACCTTGCCTTTTTGCGGGTCGAGAATTTCGCCGTCGTTGTATTCGTTGCCGTCTTTTTCCAAGTCCCAAATGATGTCCAAGCCGATAATCTTCGGCGAGCCCGGCAGCTTTGCGCGCGCTTCCTTGTCCGTCAGCACATCGACGACACGGCCGTAAATCTTGCCCTGGTATTCGTAAATTTGGACGACGCTCTTGGCTTCCTTGGTCTCGTCATCAATCGTTGTCCAAAATCCGACGACGCCGTTGGCCCACGCCAAGCTTGCGCTCATCAGCACCATCATTGCAGCTAAGAATGTTTTCATGCCCCCGAGTTTGAATTAAAGTTTCCGCATCGTCAATTTTGCCTTTGTCGCACTGTGTCGGTCTTGTCTTTAGAGGATGGCGTTGAATAAATAGCCGAGGGCGATAATTCCGGCGGCAACGCAGGAAAAGAAAATGCCGATGAGTCGCCATGACATGACTTTTTTTAGCAAAATAGCTTCCGGGAGCGAAAGCCCGACCGTTGCCATCATAAACGCGATTGCCGTGCCGAGCGGGATGCCCTTGGCGACGAAAACCTGAATCACGGGAACAATCGCTGCCGCATTTGCATACATCGGGACGGCAATGATGACCGCTGCGGGAACGTCCCAAATCCGTTCTCCTTGCAGAAGATTTTCAAAAAATCCGGCGGGAACAAAACCGTGAACACCCGCGCCGACTGCAATGCCTGCAATTACGTACGGCAAGACTGCCGTCACGGTGCTTTGCGATTCACTAAGGATTCCTACCGATTTTCGGAAAAACGAGAGCGAAACGCCGCAGCCCGAATTTGTATTTTCTTTAATGGATTCGTTCTGTATTTCTTCCTGTGCCCACGACGAAAGAAAGCGCTCCAAACGACATTTCCCGAGCAACCAGCCGCCTACGGATCCGAGTAAAATCCCGGAGGCGGCGTAAACCAGCGTCGCTTTTAAGCCGAAAGTGCCGAGAAACATGGCGACGGCAATTTCGTTGACGAGCGGCGATGTAATCAAAAACGAAAATGTCACGCCGAGCGGAATTCCGCCGCGTACAAAACCGATAAAAAGCGGGACGGACGAGCAGGTACAAAACGGAGTAATTGCTCCAAATAATGCCGCAAGCAGGTATTGCACGCCGAAAAGTTTTCGGTTCGAGAGGAATTCCCGCACACGAGCCATCGGAAAATACGCATTTACAAAACCCATCAGCGCACTGACGAGGTAGAGCAAAAGCAGGATTTTCAGTGTGTCGTAAATGAAAAAGTGGACCGCGTCGGCGAGCGGAGTTCCCGCGCGAAACGCCATCACTTCGAAAACCAGCCAATCCGCAAATGCCCGAATCATTGTGCAAGCCCTTTCACGAAAAATTCGATTTCGTCGCGTACGCGGCGGTAAAACGGCAAGACATCCGTTCCCGCATCTGCAGTTTTCGCTAGCGCGGGAGGGTCATCAAACGGCGCATGGATTTTGCGCTTTGCAGGAAGTACGGGGCAGGATTTCTCCGCATTCCCGCAAACCGTGACGAGCAAATCCCACGTTAGATGCGGGAGCGCTTCAAGCGTTTTGGAAAAATGTTCTTTCATCGGAAAACCGCGCTCCCGCATGACGGCAAGCATCTGCGAATTCAGTCCGTGGCACTCGATTCCGGCGGAATAAACTTCCGCTTCCGGAAAATACTTTCGGGCAAATGCTTCCGCCATTTGCGAGCGGCAGGAATTACCTGTGCAGAGAAAAAGAATCTTATTTGTACAATGCATGTTTTGTTGAATTAAATTATTTTAGAAAATGTCCAGTAAATGCCTAAAAGTAAGAAGAGCGCTCCAGCGAAAGACTGAACTCCGGAAAGGAATTTTGGGAGCCCCCGAAAGATTTTCTTGGCTGTAGATGATCCGAATTTCAGCAAGAGGGCGGTGACGATAACGGGAAGTGCAGTTCCTGCGCCGAATATTGCCGTTGTTTGCCAAGCGTAGGATTCTGAAGAAAGCGCGATCGGAATTACACTTCCGAAGAAAATTGCAGCACTTGGTGGACATAAAGCAAATGCGAAGAGAAAGCCCAGAACAAAGGCTCCGCCTAACTGAGTTCCTTCAAGTATTTTTTGGGAAAAATTTCTTTCGGGGATTTTCCCTAGTGAGGGCAGTGAAATCCACCCAAGAAGAATGATGCCAACAAACATTAAGGCAGGGCCGAGGAGAATCGGTAATTTTTCTTGCGCCCAAAAAGCAAGCTCTGGAGCGGCGGTTAAGCCTGCCGAAAGTAGTGCTCCAAGTACGACATAGGCTGCAATCCGACCAAGCAGGTAAGCGATTATTGAGATCCATGCGTAGGAATGTGTTGTTGTATTATGAGAGATGAAGCCTACCGCAGCCGCATTTGTTGTAAGCGGACAGGGAGAAAGCGCTGCTAAAACTCCCAAGAGAAATAATGTAATCATCGTGTTTCCCTTGTTTGCACTAAGGCACTTTGGATTATTTCGGAAATATAGCTTTTGAATGCTTGCTCGTTGCCGTTGAGCTCCCAGATCTTTTGGGCGTTAATCCAATGATTATTTCCGTTCCTATCGTGCATTTTTAGGATTAATGATTTTGTTGTTAAATGATACTTTTGTGCGTCTTCGGGCGTTGCATTTTGCGTTCTGAAAATGATTACTTTTTTTGATATCTCATTTGCGAATTCAGTTTTGATTGTTTCTTGAATCCATCGTTCCATGCGTACACAGCTCGGACAACGAGCTCCAAAAATAAAATAAATCGCTTCTAGAGGATAATTTGTTTGCGTGCCAGGGCTTTCCGCTGATTGTTCCTCAATCTGTGGTGTAGACGAATGATTTAAGAGGCGGACAACAGAAAGCAAAGTGAGGATAATCACGAAAGATATTATAATTTTTTTTAGAAAATTATTGGATGTTCTTGGGCTCGCAGCACAGTCGCAAGAAGTGCAAGCACGGGGGTTCGAGTGATTTTGGGATTTTCCTTCGAATTGTATCGCTTCCAAGAGTAGGGATTTTAGTTTTTCTTGCGATGGTAGAAATCCGGAAAAAATTATTTCTCCGTCAATTGCAAGTGATGGTGTTCCGGTGATTCCGGCGGCGGCAATCTTGGAAATATCTACTTCCTTCACTATTTTTGCAGGAATACCGTATTCATTAATGATTTGTTGTGTCGCTTCTGTAAGCTGACGACACTTTGAACAAGCGCTTCCGTAGATAGTTATTGTTTTCATATTTTTAAAAATCTAAAAATGTTTTCGGCGGAAAAATTATTTTTCCGACAGCAAGCACGAGAAAATTTTGGCAAGACAGCTGCGTTTCAGGCGGTAAAACACCTGCTTTCCGCGTTGTTCGCAAGCGAGTACGCCTACGTTTTTCAAAATATTCAGATGTGAGGAAACCGTCGAAATGTCGCGATCTGCGACGCGCTGAAGTTCACAGACGCAACGCTCGCCGTCCATAAGCGCCGCAACGATTTTAATCCGTACGGGATGTCCCAGAGATTTAAAAATTTCCGCAAGCGTTCCTGTGTCCTTTTCCGTTATTTTGATCTTCCCGCAGGCGTTATTACAATTCGTCGTCATGCATAAAATCATTTTGATTTTTATGAGAATGTCAAATTGTTTTTTAATTCATGTGTTTTGCGGGAAATCTTTTTATATTTTGCGTTTGATGCGGGAATGCGTAATCCTCAGGCACTTTTACGATGGGAAGCGACGAACGAGCGGAGTTACCGATTTTTGAATTGCGGGAGCGCCTGAAAGAGGCGTGCGCGCGGACGCGGCGTATTGTTTTGCAGGCGCCGACGGGTTCCGGGAAATCGACGCAGATCCCGCAGATGCTGCTCGACGACGCGCTGATTCCCGCGGGAAAACAAATCGTCGTGCTCCAACCCCGGCGCTTGCCGACGCGTATGCTTGCGGCGCGCATCGCACGGGAACGCGGTCAAAATCTCGGAGGCGAGGTCGGCTACCAGATTCGTTTCGATCGCGTGGAGTCTGCCGAAACGCGCATCAAATTCGTTACGGAAGGCTTGCTGTTGCGGCAGCTTCTGAGCGGGAAAAGTGCCGATGCGGACAAAATCGGTGCAATTGTTTTTGACGAATTTCACGAACGGCACCTCTACTCGGACCTGACGCTCGCGTTCGCTCTGGAGCTGCAACGTACGACGCGCCCGGACTTGCTCATCATCGTGATGTCGGCGACACTCGACACGGATTCGCTGGCGACGTGGCTTTCGCCTTGTGAAACCCTGACGGCGCAGGGGCGCATGTTTCCGATTGAAATCGAATATTCGGCGGCAGGCGGCTCGACGGGCTTTGCGGGTACGCAGATGCGCAACGGATTTTTGCCGCGCTATGCCGTTTGGAATCACGCGGCGGCGGCGTTTCGTAAAGCGTTTCACGCCGAGCCGGAAGGCGATTTTCTCGTTTTTATGCCGGGCGCGTACGAAATTACGAAAACGATTGCGGCGATCACCGGCACACCGGAGGGGCGCGAATGCATCGTGTTGCCTTTGTACGGTGAGCTTTCCGCCGCCGAACAGGATCGGGCGGTTGCTCCGGCACCGGCGGGGACGCGCAAAGTCGTCGTCGCCACGAATGTCGCGGAAACCTCACTGACGATTCCCGGCGTGCGCGTCGTCATCGACTCCGGTTTGGCGCGTATTGCCCGCTACGACCCGCAACGCGGCATCAACATGCTTTTGATTGAAAACATTTCGCAGAGTTCGGCGGATCAGCGCGCGGGGCGTGCCGGACGTACGGCGCCGGGGCGGTGCGTGCGCTTGTGGTCGCGTGCGGATCAGCAGAATCGTCCTGCGCGCGACATTCCCGAAATTCGCCGCGTTGAACTTTCCGAAACGCTTTTGTTACTGAAGGCCGGCGGGGTGGGCGATTTGGCGGCGTTTCCGTGGTTCGAGCAACCGGAAGCCAATGCCTTGGAGAAATCGCTCGAATTGCTTCACGACTTGGGCGCGCTCGACGCGTCGGGCACCCTCACGCGTGTGGGCGCGGCGATGGCCCGTTTCCCGCTGCATCCGCGTTATGCGCGCATGATGATTGCCGCGCACGAGCTCGGCTGTTTGCGGCAAATCGCTTTTGTCGCGGCAATGGCTCAGGGGCGCGACATCATGCTGGAACTCACGGACCGACGCCGCAACGATGAACGCGAGGATTTGCTCGGCGACACGGATTCCGATTTTTTCCACCGCCTGACCCTGGTCGGCATGGCGCGGAAACAGGACTTCGATTTCGAATTTTGCAAACGCTGGGGCATTCATGCGGGAGCGGCGCGTCAGGCGGATCGGCTCGCGGCGCAGTTTTTGAAAATTGCGGAAAATATTTTTGCGCGGGAACACGGCGGGAAAGCAGCGTCGGCTGCGGCGGAAGTTTCGCCGGAGGTTTATGACGCCGTGCGGCAATGCCTTCTGCTCGGATTCGTTTCGCAATTGGCGCGGCGCATCGATGCGGGAACGTTGCGTTGCCGGCTCGTACACGGGCGTAGCGGAGAGTTGCGCCGCGGGAGCGCGGTGCGTCACGCCAAGCTCTTAGTCGCGTCGGAAGTGGAAGAAATTCAGACGCGCGGGGAAGTCACCGTCTTTCTTTCGTTGGCTACGGCGGTTGAAGAGGCGTGGCTCGAAAAGTATTTTCCAGAGGATTTTGAAACGCGCGATACGGTGAGTTTCGATGCGACACAGAAACGCGTGCTGACGCGGCGCGAGCGCGTATTTCGCGGCTTGGTTTTGAGCTCGCGGGAGCTTGCGGATGTGTCCGGTGATGCGGCGTCGCGCTTGCTTGCGGACGAAGTGATTGCCGGACGGCTCGTTTTGGAAAAATGGGACGGGCAGGTCGAAGCGTGGATCAACAAGGTCAATTTCGCCGCCAAGCACTGTCCGGAGCTCGGCATTGCGACGCTCGACGACGAGGGGCGGCGCATGCTCATCGAAGAGATTTGCCTCGGTGCGACGGCGTACAAGGATATTCGCGAGAAATCCGTCTGGAAGACCTTACGCGGCTGGCTTTCGCAGGAACAGGCGATGGCGATGGATGCGCTTTTGCCGGATTCGGTTTCACTTCCGCGCAAGCGCCATCCCGCGAAGATCGTTTACACGGAGGATTGCGAGGCGGTTGTCGGTGCGACGGTCCAGGAACTTTACGATTGCCCGGGTGAGCGCCTGCGGATTTGCGGCGGGAACGTGCCGCTCATTATCGAAGTTCAATCGCCCGCGCGTCGCACGTTCCAGCGTACGGCGGATTTGGATGCGTTTTGGAAAACGTCTTATGAGCACGTCAAAAAAGAACTCAAAGGACGCTATCCGAAGCACGAGTGGCGTTGAGCGGAAACGGCTTGCGGGATTCTCGCCTTTAAAACTCGCGGAAAATCTGTTTCATTATCTCTCAAATGTTTGAAAATCTGACAGATCGTATGGGACAGGCGCTGCGCAACCTGCGCGGCTTGGGAAAAATTTCCGAATCCAATATTGCCGAGGCGCTGGCCGAAGTGCGTACGGCGCTTTTGTCCGCCGACGTTCATTTCCGCGTGGCGCGGGAATTCTGTGATCGCGTGAAAGAGCAATGCCTCGGGCAGAGCGTGCTGGCGTCGGTTTCGCCGGGGCAAATGGCGATTAAGATTATTCACGACGAATTGGAGCGCCTGCTCGGAGAAAATTCCACGCAGTTTTCAAATGTTCGCCCGCTCAAGCTCATGCTCGTCGGATTGCACGGGAGCGGGAAAACGACCTCGGCCGCAAAGCTGGCCCGCCTGCTCAAGAATCGCGGCAACTACAAGCCGGCACTCATCGCTTGCGACGTTTATCGTCCGGCGGCCATCGACCAGCTCGAAGTGCTTTCGGGGACGGTCGGCGCGAAGTTTTACTGCGAGCGCGATTCGAAGGACGTCCCCGCAATCGCGGAACGCGGCTTGAAATTCGCGACGGAGAATTTTTCCGATTTAATCATTTTCGACACCGCCGGACGTTTGCAGATCGATGAGAATCTGATCGAGGAAATCAAACGCCTGCGGGAACGCGTACAGCCGGACGAAATCCTGCTCGTCGCGGACTCGGCGCTCGGCCAGGAAGCCGTCAACGTCGCCAAGCATTTCCACGATGCCGTCAATCTCACGGGGATTGTCCTGACAAAGCTCGACGGGGATGCCCGCGGCGGTGCGTCGCTTTCGATGAAGGCGATTACCGGCGTTCCGATTAAGTTTATGGGGACGGGCGAAAAGGTGGAAGATTTCGATGTCTTCCACGCGGATCGCATGGCCCAACGCATTCTCGGCATGGGCGACGTGGTTTCCCTCGTCGAAAAAGCTCAGGAAACGATTGACCAGAAGGAAGCCGAGCGCATCGCCGAAAAAATGAAGAAGGCGGACTTCGATTTGGAAGATTTCCTCTCCCAGCTCCAGCAGATGAAAAAGATGGGCCCGATCGGCAACATCATGAAGATGATGCCCGGGATGAGCGGAATTCAGGTCGGCGAAAAGGAAGAGAAGAAGATGCGCCAGACCGAAGCCATTATTCAGTCGATGACGAAGCAGGAGCGCGCGCGTCCGGAGATTCTGAACGGTTCCCGTCGTGCCCGTATCGCGAAGGGCTCCGGAACGAAGGTTTCCGACGTGAATGCGCTTTTGAAGCAGTTCTCGCAGATGCGCCAGATGATGAAGATGCTCAAGAGCGGAAAAATGAAGGCTCTGATGCGCGGTCTCGGCGGGAAGTTGCCCGGCATGGGCGGCTTTGGCGGGAAGTTCCCATTTTAAAATCGCCTGAACCTTTTAAGCTCTTTATCTTGGCTTTATGAAAAAGATTTTTCTGATTCTCGGTGTATCGGCGCTGACGTGGCTTTGCGGAAGCGGGTGCTCGTATTTCATGCTTTGGCAGATTTCCGGATACGACCACGACGAAACGCGTGCCGACCGCGAGATGCGTGCTCTCGAGGAAGAACGCGCGCTCCGCATGCAGGGCGATTCCAATTACACGGACCAGCAGATTAATGCCGTCACCCAGCGTTCGTCGGTCGGGACACCCCGTTCCACCAATTCGCGTCCGCTTACGGTCGAAGAATTGCGGGCACAGCAGGAACGCGAGCGGGAACTGCGCCGCCGTCGTTAATGGTTGAAATAGGCGCTCCTTTCCGGGGAGCGCTTTTTGATTTCCATGTTGCGCTTTATTTTTAGACGTCTGCTCGAGGCTATTCCCGTTCTTTGGGTGGTGGCGACGGCGACGTTTTTTCTGGCGCGCTTTGCGCCGGGCGGCCCTTTTGACGAAGCGCGTCCGCTCCCGCCGGTGGTCAAAGCACAGATGGATGCTCACTACGGTTTGGACCAGCCGCTTGCCGTGCAGTATGCCCGCTTTCTCGGGAATTTGGCCTGCGGAGACTTGGGGCCTTCGTACAAGTATCACGGTTGGAGTGTCAGCGAGCTGATTGCCGACCGCATTCCCGTTTCCCTGGCGCTGGGCGGCGGGGCTTTGGCGATTGCTCTTTTGATCGGGATTCCTCTCGGATGCGTGGCGTCGATTAAACCCGATTCCTGGCTGGATCGTCTGCCGACGGGCATTGCAACGCTCGGGATCTGCCTGCCGACTTTCGTAATCGGGCCGTTGCTGGTGTTGGTCTTTTCGGTCTGGCTCGGCTGGTTTAATGCATCCGGCTGGAATTCACCGTCTGACTTTGTGCTGCCTTCGCTCACTCTCGGGTTGGTCTATGCGGCGCCTGTTGCGCGCCTGATGCGCGGCTCCATGCTCGAAGTCCGCACCGCCGATTACATGAAAACGGCCAAGGCTAAGGGACTTTCTCCGGCGCGCATTTATTTTGTTCACGGGCTGCGCAATGCTCTGATTCCCGTGGTTTCTTACATCGCGCCGACCGCGGCGGGGCTGATCAGCGGCTCCTTTGTCGTCGAATCCATGTTTAATATTCCCGGCTTGGGACAATTCTTCGTGAAAGCGGCGTTTAATCGCGATTTTACGATGATTGTCGGAACCGTGATGTTTTATGCGGTCGTATTGGTCCTGCTGAACCTTTTGGGCGAAATCCTGCTCGCCAAGGTCAACCCCAAGGCCAAAATCGTCTGAGCGGTCTGTAGCCATTCACCGTTGAATATTTGCGGGGACTTTGTTCTCTTATCGGCATGAAAACGATGAAAGCTTTGATTACCGGGGCGAGTAGCGGAATCGGCCGCGAAATCGCCCGTGTTTTGGCGGAACGCGGATGCGAACTGATTTTGTGCTCCCGCGATGCTGCGGCGCTGAATGCGCTGGCCGAAACGCTTCCCGTGCCTTGCAAGGTCATCGCGCTGGATCTGGGTGTCGAAGCGAACTGCCGCAAGCTTTACGAACAGACGCGGGAAGACGGGGTGAACATCCTCGTCAATAATGCCGGCTTCGGGGTTTTCGGGGCTTTCGAAAAAACGGACCTGGAAGCCGAGTTGGATTTGATCAATCTGAACGTCCGCGCCGTTCACATGCTGACAAAGCTTTTTCTGAAGGATTTCCGCAAACAGAACCGCCCGTGCTACATTTTGAACGTGTCGTCGATGGCGGGCTTTTTCGCCGGACCGCTTTTCTCATCTTATTACGCGTCGAAGAATTACGTGACGCGCCTCAGCGAAGGCATCGCCGAGGAATTGCGGCAGGAGCGGGCGAATGTTTCCGTGTCCTTGCTGTGTCCGGGACCGGTTCCGACGGCCTTCGGCAAGCGTGCCGGCGTTTCCTTCGGACTTTCGGGGACCCCTGTGCGCGTCGTTGCGGAGTCCGCCGTTCACGGGATGCTTTCCCGCAAGCTCTACATTGTCCCGGGTGTATCCAATAAGTGCCTACGTTTACTCGGATCGATTTTTACCTCCCGATTCTGCGCCCGCATCGTCTATTATCTGCAAAGCGCGAAGCATATCGCCCGCACGCGAATGAGGCGCTCGGCAGAGTAGGGAGCTTGTCGGCGTATAATGTGACAGAAATGGGACATTAAGCACTTGGCACGGGCTTTGCATTAATGGGAGGCACTATGAGTAAAATTCTTGGAATCGACCTTGGTACCACCAATTCTTGCATGGCTGTCATGGAAGGCGGCGAACCCGTCGTCATCCCGAACAGCGAAGGCGCTCGTACCACGCCTTCTGTAGTCGCGTTCGCGAAAAACGGTGAACGCCTTGTCGGTCAGGCGGCAAAACGCCAGGCCGTTACAAACCCGAAGAACACGATTTTTTCGGCAAAACGCCTGATCGGCCGCAAATTCTCGGAAGTTCAGGAAGAAATGAAATCCTTCCCGTTCACCGTCGTTGAAGGCAAAAACGGTGATGCCGCCATTCAGGCGGAAGTGAACGGTAAAACCGAAACCTTCGCCCCGGAACAAATTTCCGCGATGGTGCTCGCAAAAATGAAGGCCGACGCAGAAGCCTATCTCGGCGAAAAGATCACGCAGGCGGTCATCACCGTTCCCGCGTATTTTAATGACGCTCAGCGTCAGGCGACTAAGGACGCCGGAACGATTGCCGGACTTGAAGTCCTCCGTATTATCAATGAACCGACCGCCGCGTCCCTCGCGTACGGCTTGGATAAAAAGTCCGACGAAAAAATCGCGGTTTACGACCTCGGCGGCGGGACGTACGACGTTTCCATCCTCGAAATCGGCGACGGCGTTTTCGAAGTCAAGGCCACCAACGGCGATACGCAACTCGGCGGAGACAATTTTGACGAGCGCATTATTTCCTGGCTCGTGGACGGCTTCAAAGCCGAAAACGGAATCGACCTTCGCAACGACCCGATCGCGCTCCAGCGCCTGAAGGAAGAAGCCGAAAAGGCAAAGATCGCTCTTTCGTCCACGAATTCCACCGACATCAATCTGCCGTTCATCACGGCGGACGCAACCGGCCCGAAACACTTGAACGTCCAGCTCACCCGCGCCAAGCTCGAACAGCTTTGCGACGATTTGCTCGAACGTACCCGCATTCCGTTTGAAAAGTGCTTGCGCGACGCCGAGCTCTCCATGAGCGAAATCAACGAACTCGTCCTCGTCGGCGGTATGACGCGTATGCCGAAGGTCGTCGAAGTCGCTCGTAGTCTTGCGGGTAAGGAACCGCACAAGGGCGTGAACCCGGACGAAGTCGTCGCAATCGGCGCTTCCATTCAGGGCGGCGTGCTCAAGGGCGACGTGCGCGACGTGCTCCTCCTCGACGTCACTCCGCTCACGCTTTCCATCGAAACCGCAGGCGGCGTCTCCACGCCGATGATTGAGCGCAATTCGACGATTCCGACGAAGAAATCCCAGATTTTCTCGACCTACGCGGACAATCAGACCGCCGTCGATATCCGCGTCCTCCAGGGCGAACGCCCGATGGCCAAGGATAACAAGCAACTCGGCCTTTTCCGCCTCGACGGCATCAATCCCGCCCCGCGCGGCACGCCGCAAATCGAAGTCACCTTCGACATCGACGCGAACGGTATCCTGCACGTTTCCGCCATCGACAAGGGCACCGGCAAGAGCCAGGAAATCTCCATCACGGGATCGTCCGGCTTGAGCAAGGATGAAGTCGAAAAACTCCGCAAGGAAGCCGAAATGCACGCCGCGGAAGACAAGGTCCTTCGCGAAACCGCCGAAGCCCGCAACAAGCTCGACGCTTACGTCTTCCAAATCGAAAAGCAAATCAAGGAAGCCGGAGACAAGGTTCCCGCCGAACAGAAGGCGGAAATGGACAAGCTCCTCGCCGATGCGAAGAAGGTACTCGACGACAAGTCGTCTACACTCGACGCTATCAATGAGCAGGTTGCTAAGATCGAAAGCATCATGCAGGCAGCTCAGCAGTTTGCCCAGCAGCAACAGCAGGCCGGCGCGGGAACACCTCCTCCGCCCCCGCAGAACGACGCCGCTTCCGCCAAGAAGGGCGACAACGGTGCCGTCGATGCCGACTTCGAAGTCGTCGACGACAAATAGTCGAAACAGCTTAAAGAGAACGGCAGGC
>JAZRTJ010000037.1:0-17943 GCA_045651925.1 Candidatus Spyradenecus sp.
ATCGTCGCTTCGCTCCAACGCGCCTCGCCGGAATAAGTGACCCACTCACCCCACTCAAACGCATGTTCCCCGTCGGGCGAACTCGCGCTAAGCAGTCCGATTTCAAGCGACGCCGTATCGTCGGCACCGACGCGGACACACGCGCCGTTCTCCAGAAACGCCCACGCTTTGTAAGTAATTTCAAAGGCACCTTCGCCGCTCGGGAAAGAACCCGAATACGACAGCAAAGGCCCCGACGTAACGCGTGTCCCGCAGATATCCAAAGTGAAGTTTTTGGGCGTGTACTCCCAGATTTCGACTTCGACGCTCGCCGGAGGCGTCGCCTCGTCGTCCGCATCCGCCAGCGTCGTTGCGCCCGAAACAAGCGCCGACGCGCTCCCGCTTTCAACGCCGCGCACAGCCTCCGAAAGCGCTACGGACTCCGGACGCATTCCGGCGAGTTCATTGCCCGAAGCTCCGGAAAGCTTGCCGATGCCGCTTCCGTTGCCCGCGGCCCAAAGTCCCGAAGGCGGATCGCCGGCATCAAGCGGGTCCGTGCCGTTTTGAAACTCCAAATAATCGGCAATGCCGTCGCCGTCAGAGTCCCAGGGATCGGTTTCGTCAAAGGGATTCGTCCCCGCCAAAATTTCCTCCTCGTCGCTCCAACCGTCCCTGTCGGAATCATTTCCCCCGATACCCGCCAAAGCCCAAATTGCCCCCGCAAACGCCAGCGTCGAACGCAACATCCACCTCCCGAAATGTTTTAGCCTCTCCCGCATCTTCACCCTTAAGTTAAGTTTTAAAGACACAATAAATACACAAAGCAAATTCCGTCAAATAAAATTTTACGCAATCATTATCTCACGTCAGCCTCCGCCGTATAGAGTCTGTGAAAACAAAAAACGGCAGGCTCACATCATGTGAACCTGCCGTTCTCTTTAAGCGTTAAGCCCTTACTTCAACTTCCCGTGATGAGCCTGAACGGACTCAACATCGACCGTTCCCGCCTTAACGGCGGCGATGCCCTGCACCGTTGCCAACGCTGCCGCAATCGTCGTGAAGTACGGGACGCGGAGTTTGATGGCGTTTTTGCGGATGTACGAATCGTCGATGACGGAACGCTTACCCGCCGGTGTATTGACAATGAGCGAGATTTCCTTGTTCACGATACCATCCACAATGTTCGGACGCCCTTCGTGTTGCTTCTTAATCAGCTCGCACACGATACCGTTTTTCGTGTAGAAATCGTAGGTTCCCGCCGTTGCCTTGATCTTAAACCCGAGTTCGGAGAACCCGCGACCAAGCTCAAGGGCCTGTTCGCTCTTTTCGGAAATCGTAATCAGAACGGTTCCTTCGGTCGGAAGATTTACTCCCGCCGCTTCCTGTGCCTTGAAGAACGCCGTGCCGAAGTTCGGCGCAATGCCGAGGACTTCGCCCGTAGAGCGCATTTCCGGTCCGAGAACGGGGTCCACTTCCGGGAATTTATCGAAAGGTAAAACAGCTTCTTTTACACCATAGTGCGTTCCCGCGACAAAGGGCTTCAAATTGAGCTCTTCGAGCTTTTTACCCATCATGAGTTCCGTCGCCGCACCTGCCATCTGAATATTGCAAACCTTGGAGACCAAAGGCACCGTCCGCGAGGCGCGCGGATTGGCTTCGATGACGTAAACTTTGCCGTTTTCGATGGCATACTGCATGTTCATCAAGCCGACGACTTTGAGTTCACGTGCAATCTTGCGTGTGTAATCGACGATGTCCGCATACTGCTTTTCGGGAATATGAACCGGCGGGATGACGCAAGCCGAGTCGCCGGAGTGAATCCCTGCGAGTTCAATGTGTTCCATGACGGACGGGATAAAGACATCGTTCCCGTCGCAAAGCGCGTCACATTCGCATTCCAAAGCATTTTGCAGGAAGCGGTCGATAAGTAACGGAGAATCTTCCGTCACGCCGATCGCCTTGCTGACATATTCTTTGAGTGCTGCATCGTCGTAAACGACTTCCATCCCGCGCCCGCCGAGCACAAAGGAAGGACGAATCATGACCGGATAGCCGACCTTGTGTGCGATTTCGAGAGCCTGCTCAATATTAATCGCCATCCCGGCTTCCGGCATCGGAATTTCGAGCTTTTGCATCATGAGGCGGAACAGGTCACGATCTTCCGCCGTATCGATTGTATCAATACTCGTACCGAGAATCTTCACACCGGCTTCGGCGAGCTTGCGGGCAAGGTTAAGCGGTGTCTGCCCGCCGAACTGCACAATAACGCCTTCCGGTTTTTCGTGTTCATAAATCGCGAGCACGTCTTCGAGCGTAAGCGGTTCAAAGTAAAGCTTATCCGAAGTATCATAGTCCGTCGAAACCGTTTCCGGATTACAGTTGACCATGATGGTTTCGTAGCCCATACGACGAAGCGCCATGGCGGCATGACAGCAGCAGTAGTCGAACTCAATTCCCTGTCCGATGCGGTTCGGCCCGCCGCCGAGCACCATAACCTTTTTCTTGGAAGAGGCGGGAACTTCGGTCACCGGAACGCTGTCCGAGTAGGTCGAGAAGTAGTAGCATGCATTTTCGACCCCGCTGACGGGAACGGCTTCCCAACGTTCGACGACACCAAGAGCTATACGCTTTTCACGGATATCTTTTTCCGGGACACCGAGAATTTTCGCCAAATAGGCATCGGCGAAACCGTCTTTCTTGGCCTGAATCAAAAGCGTATCCGCGGGAACGCAACCTTTATTTTCCAAAAGTTTTTCTTCGAGTTCGACGAGTTCCTTTGCCTGTTCGAGGAACCAGCGATTCATCTGCGTTTTAGCCTGAACTTCTTCAATCGTGGCTCCCTTACGGAACGCCTCATAAATCACGAAATGGCGTTCGCTGGTTGCTTCGCGGAGCATATCAAGCAACTCGTCTTTCGATTTGCTGTTGAAATCAGCGGCAAAGCCCAAGCCCATACGCCCGTTCTCAAGCGAGCGAATCGCTTTCTGGAAAGCTTCCTTGTAGTTCTTGCCGATGCACATAACTTCACCGACCGCCTTCATCTGCGTACCGAGCTTATCCTGAACACCCTTGAATTTTTCAAAGGCCCACCGTGCGAATTTGACGACAACGTAGTCTCCCGACGGTGTGTATTTGTCAAGAGTACCGTCTCGCCAGTACGGGATTTCCGAAAGCGTCAAGCCGCTTGCAAGCTTTGCGGAAATGAGCGCAATCGGGAAACCGGTTGCCTTCGAGGCGAGCGCAGACGAACGCGAAGTACGCGGATTGATTTCGATGATGACGATGCGTCCGTCCTTCGGGTTGCGGGCAAACTGCACGTTCGTGCCGCCGATAACACCGATGGTATCGATGATTTTCCACGCCTGCCGTTGAAGTTCTGCCTGAACGTCTGCGGGAACGGTCATCATCGGTGCCGTGCAAAAGCTGTCGCCCGTATGAACGCCGACGGGATCGACGTTTTCAATCAGACATACGGAAATGAGCGCTCCCGTCGCATCGCGAACGACTTCGACTTCGAGCTCTTCCCAACCGAGAATGGATTCTTCGATGAGGCACTGGCTCGTCATGGATGCCTGCAAACCGCGTGCTACGACGGTTTTGAGTTCATCCATATTGTAAACGAGTCCGCCTCCGGCTCCTCCCATTGTGTACGCCGGGCGCACGACGAGCGGGAATCCGAGGGTTTCGGAGATTTTCACGGCTTCTTCCAGCGTGTAGGCAATATCGCTACGCGGCATGTCAATGCCGATGCGCGACATCGTTTCCTTGAAAATCAAACGGTCTTCCCCGCGCTCGATGGCTTCGAGGTTTACGCCGATAACCTTGACACCGTATTTTTCCAAAATACCTTTTTTGTTGAGCTCGATCGCGAGATTCAAGCCCGTTTGTCCTCCGAGATTCGGCAGAAGCGCGTCCGGACGCTCCTTGGCAATGATTTGCTCAAGACGCTCTTCGTTGAGCGGCTCAATATAAGTCACGTCGGCGACGGTCGGGTCCGTCATAATCGTTGCCGGATTCGAATTCACCAGCACAATTTCATAGCCGCATTCGCGAAGTGCCTTACAGGCTTGCGTTCCCGAGTAGTCGAACTCACAGGCTTGCCCGATCACAATCGGACCGGAGCCGATAATCATCACTTTTTTGATATCGTTGCGTATGGACATGGTAATTTTTTCTAAATGTGAAAAGGTCTTTTAGAGGAGTGTTCCGCGAAATCCATAAAAAAGCTCAAACCTGAAAAAAGTTTGAGCTGAAAATTGCTTGGCGCGCGCTTCTTTGCCGGAAGCGTTCATGATTTTTTTCTCATGGATTGCCGCGTTTGCCATAAATTTTCGTAATTCAATCGTTCCCGCCGTACTTTGTCAATCCCACTCGATTTTACAAAGGAATCCGCATCGGGCATCCGAGCGAAACTATGAAATTGAATTCCTGCGGGAACTGGGAGTATGCTTGGAGAAATAGGAAACGAATCTCATCGATTTTAATTTATGGAAAAAAGAACACTTATCATCGGTGCAGGCGGGGTCGGTAACGTCGTCGCCCATAAAGTAGCCCAAAACGCTGCGGAATTCGGCGAAATCATGCTCGCGTCCCGCAACGAAAACAAATGCAAGGCGATTGCAACGGACGTCAAGAATTCGACCGGCGTCGTCATCAAGACGGCGAAAGTTGATGCGGACAATGTCCAGGAAGTCGTCGCGCTTCTGAAGGAATTTAAGCCGCAAGTACTCATCAACGTTGCGCTTCCCTACCAGGATTTGCCGTTGATGGATGCCTGTTTGCACGCCGGCGTCCACTACGTCGATACAGCCAACTACGAACCGCCGAACCACGCCAAGTTCGAGTACTCCTGGCAATGGGCTTACCGCGAACGCTTTGAAAAGGCGGGACTCTGCGCCCTGCTCGGCTCCGGCTTCGACCCGGGCGTGACAAACGTTTACTGCGCCTACGCTCAAAAACACCTCTTTGACGAAATCGAAACCGTCGATATTCTCGACGCCAATGCGGGCGACCACGGCTATCCGTTTGCCACGAACTTCAATCCGGAAATCAACATCCGCGAAATCACCCAGCGCGGCCGCTACTGGGAAGAAGGCGAATGGAAGGAAACAGGCCCGCTCGAAGTCCGTCGCGAATACGATTTCCCCGTCATTGGCGAAAAAAGCGCTTACCTGATGTACCACGAAGAGCTCGAATCGCTCTGCCAAAACATCAAGGGGCTGAAGCGTATCCGCTTCTTCATGACGTTCTCCGACAAGTACCTGACGCACCTGCACGTCCTCCAGAACGTCGGTATGACGCGTATTGACCCGATCGAATACCAGGGCCAAAAAATCGTTCCGATTCAGTTCCTCAAGGCCATTCTTCCCGACCCGGCTTCGCTCGGACCGCGCACCAAGGGCAAAACCTGCATCGGTTGCGAAATCACGGGCACGAAGGACGGCAAAAAGCGCAAGGTCTTCATCTACAATGTTTGCGACCACCAGGAGTGCTACCGCGAAGTCAAATCGCAGGCGATCAGCTACACGACGGGGGTTCCCGCAATGATCGGCGCGATGATGCTCCAAAACGGCCAATGGCTCAAGCCCGGCGTCTGGAACATGGAACAGAACGACCCGGATCCGTTCATGGAAAAGCTCAACACCTGCGGCCTGCCCTGGCACGTCATCGAACTGCCGGTGGAATAAGGAAAGATTAAAGCTTAGAGCTTAAAGAACAGAGAAGGTGCTCCCGTAAAAATTTCGGGAGCGCCTTTTTTGTTCTCATAAAATATCGCGGAGCGTCTTGCCCTTGAATTCGTCGACAAATTTCTGAAGGGCGCGACAGGAAAGCTCCCTTAATTTGCAACGCGCAACTCCCAGCGGACAAGTCCCGCATTTGCCGTAGCATTCGAACAGATTCATGTTTTCTTCGCAGTGCAAAAGCACGTCGCTCAACTGAATGGCTTCCGGCTCGCGTCCCAAAAATAAACCGCCGCCGCGCCCTTTGCAGGATTTGAGATAAGCACCCGCCGCAAGCTT
The DNA here is from genome assembly GCA_045651925.1 of Candidatus Spyradenecus sp. GTDB lineage: Bacteria > Verrucomicrobiota > Verrucomicrobiia > Opitutales > UBA953 > Spyradosoma. The sequence continues at coordinate 6,000 of JAZRTJ010000037.1, forward strand.
GCAAACGACTTTTTTCATATGATGCGGAGACGTTTCCAAGGCCGCTGCCAATTCATCGACCGTGCAACGCCCGCCGTGATTACGCGCCAAGAAAATCAGCGCGCGAAAGGCATAATCGGTGAATTTTGAAAGTTGCATCGGAAAAAATTCGTTGGTTCTGGGGCAACTCTGCTCGCTTATTTTTGCGAAATCAACCCATAAAGCTACCAAGAAATAAAATGTGCATTTTACTTGCATGTTTTATCCGCTCCCGCAAAATAAACGGCATTCCTCTTTTCATTAAATCCTAAAAACAAAAAAAATATATGTTAGACGCAAAAACCATCGAACTCGTAAAAAGCACCGTCCCCGCACTCAAAGAGCACGGTTTGACGATTACTCAGACGTTTTACAAAAACATGTTTGAGCAAAATCCGGAGGTAAAGCCGATGTTCAACATGGCAAAACAGGCTTCCGGCGCGCAACCGAAAGCCTTGGCGATGTCCGTCCTTGCTGCGGCGCAAAACATCGACAAGCTCGAAAATATCGCCCCCGTCGTTGCCAAAATTGCCGAGGTGCACTGCGATTGTCTGGTCAAAGAAGAACACTACCCAATTGTCGGAAAGCATCTGCTCGTGGCGATTAAGGAGGTTTTGGGCGATGCCGCGACGGACGAAATAATCGCCGCTTGGGGCAAGGCCTACGACGTAATAGCACGCGTGTTTATCGAAGCGGAAAAGGAAGTTTACGCCAAGCGCGGCATACAGGCGTAGTCGTCGAATTCGCAAAATAAAAACGCATTCCCGTAATCTGCGGGAATGCGTTTTTGTCGCCTATCGAAAGCCGATTAATCAACTTTCCCGTCCGGAAACGTGATCCGCGTAAAAGGTGCGGCTCCGGCGGTACGCAGGATTTCCAGGGCTTCGGCCTCCGCGGCGCGCATCTGCCGGCGCGTGTCATCGGCAAGATCATCCAAGCCTGCAAGATGCAACCAACCATGGACGAGATAGAGCAAAATTTCATCGGCGGGAGTCGTGCCAAATTGCTCTGAAGCGCGCTGGGCCTGAGGCACGCAGACGACGATTTCACCGGCAAAGGCTCCCTCGTCGGTCTCCGCGTCGCAAATACCGGGGTTACGACGCTCGGGCTGCGTAAAAATTTCGTCGCCGGGAAAAGTAATCACATCCGTTTTGGAAGGATCGTCGAGGAATTGCTCGTGAAGCTCGCAAGTCGTTGCATCATCAACGAATGCAATCGAAAGACTCCCGGCGGGAAACTTCCAAGGGGCACGCTCCCGGAGGGTTTTCAGGACTTTCTTAACCTGTCGGCGGCAGATTTTAAAACCGCGGCAGCGGATGGCAACAGCGTCGTTCATAACTTCGAATTTTCGGAGTTTTCTTCCGGTTTGGGCGATTCTTCCTTCACGAAAACGTCTTTGCCGAGAACGCGAATCTGAGGAGCCTTTCCGGCCCCGTCGGTGCTTGCGGAAGCCGGCGGCTTTTCCTTGTCCGCATCCGCATAGGAAATACGCTTGTGATAACTCATCAGAACGGAAGTCACAAGGCTCTTACGGATAACTTCGATTTGCCGCAGAGTAATCGGACAATCGCTGAGTTCGCCGTCTTTCACGCGTTCGTAAACGAGTTTTTCCACCAAATCCTCAACGGCCTGCTGCGTCACTTTCTTAAGAGATCGCGAGGACGCTTCCACAATATCGCAAAGCATCAGAATCGCAGCTTCCATCGTCTGCGGGCGCGGTCCGTCGTAGCGGTAATTTGATTCGTCCACAAGCGACTCGTCGCCGCTGAGAATCGCGAGTTGCTGGGCCTTGCGGATGAAGTAACCGACGAGGCTTTTCCCGTGGTGCTGGCGGATGACGTCACAGACCGGGCGCGGCAGGTGATATTCCTCCGCGAGTTCGACGCCTTCGCGCACGTGGCTCTTAATAATCAGCGCGGACATCGCCGGCGTGAGTTGCTCGTGCGGATTTTCCATGCCCGCCTTCTGATTTTCCGTAAAGAATTCCGGCTTCAGGGTTTTTCCGACGTCGTGATAAAGGGCTGCACAACGGCAAAGCACGGCATTCGCGCCCGCCGCTTGGGCCGCCTTGGCCGCAAAGTCAGCCACCATTACGCTGTGCAGGAAGGTCCCCGGCGCAACGACCTGGAGACGTCGCAGAAGCGGGTGGTCGTAATCGGCGAGCTCGAGCAAGGTAATGTTCGTCGTCGTTTTAAAAATACCTTCAAACACGGAGAGCACACCGGAAGCGATAATCCCGGAGATGCCGCCCACGGCCAGCGCCGTCGCAAAATTATAGGCCACGGATTGCCAGCTCGTGCCGTCGTGAAAGCCGACCAAAAGCGACGTCAATGCGGTCGCGATTCCGGCATAGAAACCGGCGCGCAGGAGCACGGCACGCTTTCGGGCATCGCGGGCAATGTAAACGGAGGTAACGACGGCTACGGCAGAAACCAGCAGGCATTCGACGCTTCCGCCGAGCATCAGGGCGATAACGGCGGCGGCAGTCATGGAGGTAATAACGGCCAACGGCGTTCCCAACATAACAGCAGCAAGAATAGCAACGATTGTCGGAGCCGAAAGCCAAATTTGAATATTCTCCGTCTGAGCGAAAATCTGTTCGAAACGCGGGGATTCGATAATGCCGGTCAGCAGGCGCACGAGAGCGGTATCCAAGAGAATCAGCGTCCCGGCAAGTGCAATGACATTGCGTCGCTCACGAAACACGTTCGGCACAAAAATAATACTGAAGATGGCCGCACTGAGCAGGATGCTGCAGGTATAAAACGTATCCGAGAAAAAGGAGCGTACGTTCCCGAAAACGCGACCGCGCCCCTTCTCTTCTTCCACGCGATAAGCCTTCCAACGCTCGAGCATTTCCGCGGAAACGGGCACGCGCTCGTTCAGCAGGTACTCCCCGGCGTGCACGTGCACAACCGTGTCGCCGACGCTTTCCGCCGCTAAATCCTTCTTGCGAATCGTGGCTTCACGGTCGAAGAACATATTGGAGCGGAACAGCGAAGAAACTTGGAAGATGTACTCCACCTCATCGACAATTTTGGTGAGATTGCTGCGGGTACGATCGGCGAACACGCGCTGCCACAGGACATTCTGCAGGCGTTCCGAAAACGCGCGTTTGAATTCGCTTTCCGTGTAACCGACACTTTCAGCACCGCGGGACATATCAGAAGCCGCCGGTTTACCGCGCCCGAAGTCGTCGTCAAAAATCCCTTCCTTCGCGAGATTCAAAAAGACATCCCGCGATGCGAGAACGAGCTTTTCGTAATCCTTGGCGCTGTTGCAATATTCAATCAGGCGCGACTGCCCCATCGCCAGCTCCTGTAAGGCCTCCGGACGACTCAGGCGCGGGCTGAGCGTCTCGAGTTTCATCGCCTCGAAAATACTCCGGATATTTTCGGCAATCGCCGCATCGCGCGTCGTCCGTACCTTCAATTGCTTCAGGGCGGCAAAGTTCGCAATGTTCTTTTCGGAAACACGGACAAAAAACTCCAACAGGCGTTCCTGGGCCTCAAGCTTTAGCGTATAAACCGGACCGACGTGGAGGCGGGCGTTCTGCTCCTGCTCCGAACGGCGGATTTTACTCGTGTAAGAAAAACTGAATGGTGCGGCAAAGGAATAGGTCGGCACCTGTCCCTCATAAACGACCGGCGCGCGCGGCGGACGCCCGAAAAAGGCGACGAACGAGAGTAACGTCCCGAAAAGCAAAAGCACCCACGTTCCCGAAAACAGACGCCGGAGGCGCTCTCCCAGAGGAACTTGCGGCTCCTGAAAGACCCGATAAATCAGCGCGCCTTCATCGCGACGCTTTTTCTTGGAATTAGACCCCATAAAATATTCGGGAGAGTCTAAGGCATCGTCCCGAACTTTGCCAATTTCGAATTTTAACCCGAAGAAGACCGTCCGAAGTCCGCTCCGACAAAACCGGCAACCTCCCGCAAGCGCTGAAACTTTGTTTCCGTTTTTGCGTTGTATTCAATCAGTCAATCGCGCACGATTGACGCATTCCTCCCGTGCCCAATTTCAATTACATCGCTCAAAACGCCGCCGGCGAAACACTCTCGGGAACGCTCGAAGCCCCCGATCGCCGGGCCGCCGCCCAACGTCTCGCCCGCCGCGGACTCACCCCCGTTCGCCTCATCGCCGGCGATGCGGGAAGCGCCGCTAAAAGCCAGGCAACCGCCGCCGAAGAAATCAATCTGCCCGCCGGCGAAGACCATGACGCACTTCATAAAAAACGCCTTTTCGGGACACACAAAATCGCGAGCAGTTTCATGGAAAAACTTTATTCCCTGCTCACGAGCGGTCTACCCGCCGGCGACGCCATCAAACTCCTGAGCCAACGAGTCACCGATCCTGCCCTGCGCGCCCTCTGCACAAGGATTTGGCGCGACCTCTCCGAAGGGCTTCCGCTCGCGGGTGCGATGGCACGCTTTCCCGAAGTCTTCGAAGCCACCGATGTGCGTCTCGTGGAAGCCGGCGAAGCTACAGGGACACTCACCCCCGTCGTCAAACGCCTGCTCGACCACTACGAGTCCCGCGAAGCCCTGCGCGCCAAAATTCTCGCAAGCATGGCTTATCCGATCTTCATTATCACGCTCGCCTGCGGCGTCATCGCCTTCTTCATTTTCTTCCTCATGCCGATGCTCCAGGACATGATGGAAAAACTCGGCGGGGAAATGAACCTTACGACGCGCATCCTCGTCGCGATTTCCCAAGCCGTCATTTACGGCGCGCCCGTCTTTGCCGTCGTCGCCGTTTCCGCCTTTTTCTCCGTCAAAAACTGGCGTCAAAGCGACGAGGGGCTCCGCAAGACCGACGACTGGCTCCTGCGCCTCCCGCTCATCGGACGCATCATCTCCAACGTGGAAGCCTCCCGCCTCTGCTCGCTCGTTTCCACGCTGATGGACAACGGCATGAACACGCCCGACGCCCTGCGCATGGCGGAGCGCGCCGCAGGCAACCAAATCGAACGGGAACGCATCGCCGCCGCACGCAAGCTCATCAGCGACGGAGCCTCGTTCACCAACGCCTTCCGCCGCCATCAGGTCCTTCCGCAAATCGACTTGGACATCGTCACCGTCGGCGAATCCACGGGAACGCTTCCCGCTGCCTTCCGACAACTCGCGCAAAGCCACGAGAAAGCCCTCGACGCCGCGCTGAAACGCCTCATCGTCGCCCTCTCCAGCGTCTTGCTCAGCTCCGCCGTCGCCATCGTCTTCCTCTGTCTCCTCAGCATCGTGCTGACGATTTTCTCCGTCTCCCAAAGCGCCGCCCAGTAAGCTTTTCGGACAGCCTGTTGCTCAAGCATTGATTTCCCCTGCGATTTCGGGAAAGATGTAGGCATGGACTTCAACGGTATCCTTCTCATCGACAAACCGCAGGAATGGACCTCGCACGACGTCGTCGCCAAATTGCGCGGCGTCCTGCATACCAAGCGCATCGGTCACGCGGGCACGCTTGACCCGCTCGCCACCGGACTGCTCGTCATCCTCGTCGGCCCGGCCTGCAAGGCTTCTCAATATCTCATGAGCCAAGATAAGATTTACACGGGAACCTTACGCCTCGGCGTCGTTACCAATTCGCAGGATTCGGACGGCGAAGTCATGGAGGAAAATCCGGTTCCGGCGGAACTCACGCGGGAGACAATCGAGGAAGCCATGCACGCCATGCAAGGCGACCAGTACCAGATTCCGCCGATGTTTTCCGCAATTAAGATTAACGGACAACCGCTTTACAAGGCCGCCCGAAAAGGCAAGGAAGTCGAACGCGAAAAGCGCTTTATTCGTATTTCCAAATTCGAAATGCGGGACATGCGCGGCAACCGCGACGTCGATTTCTACGTCGAATGCTCAAAGGGCACCTATGTGCGTACCATCGCTCACGATCTCGGACGCAAGCTCGGTCCGGGCGCTCATCTAACCGCGCTCCGCCGTGTCGCCTCCGGGAAATTTAATCTCGATCAGGCCGTAACGCTGGAGGCGCTTCAGACAATGGAGCCGGAAGCCATCCAAGCCCGCATGCTCGCCGTACGCGACTACGTCCCCGCAGTCGCCATGCTCTAACCAAACATCCAAACCCACAGAAACACAAGCGTTGTCGCGCAGGGGAACGGGGATTTTCGTTGCCTCGCGGGAACGGATTAGGGAAAATCAGTACTTACACTTTCTTTTATGAAACGCATCTTTGTTGAGAAAAAAAACGCTTTCCGTGAACAAACGCACAGTGTCCTTCAGGACCTGCGCGAATCGCTCGGCCTCTCGGGATTGTCCGAGTTGCGCATTGCCCAGCGCTACGATATCGACGGGCTTTCCGAGGAAGATTTCCGCAAAACGCTTTTGACCGTTTTTGCCGAACCGCAAGTGGACGATGTCTACGAAGACGTATTTCCCTGCAGCAAAGAAGCCGCCGTTTTCGCCGTTGAATACCTGCCCGGCCAGTTCGACCAGCGTGCCGACTCCGCCGCGCAGTGCGTACAGATGCTCACGCTCAAGGAACGCCCGCTGATTGCTTCGGCCCGCGTTTACGCCGTCTGCGGCGCCAGCGAAGAAGACTTGGAACGCATCAAAGCCTACCTCATCAACCCGGTGGATTCCCGTGAAGCCTCCCTCGACGTTCCCGCAACGCTCAAGCAGGAAATCCCGGCTCCCGCCGCCATCCCGAGCATCGAAAACTTTACCGAAAAAACAGCCGACGAGCTTTCCGCGCTCCGCAAGGAACTCGGTTTGGCCATGAGCGATGCCGACATCGGTTTCGTCCAAAAATACTACCGCGACGAAGAACACCGCAATCCGACGCTCACGGAAATCCGCGTGCTCGACACCTACTGGTCCGACCACTGCCGCCACACCACCTTCCTGACGCGCCTCAACAACGTTTCCTTCGACAATTCCCCGCTCGTTGCCCCCGTCGAAAAAGCGTGGAATAAATACCTCGAAATCCGCAAGGCTCTCGGACGCGAAGAAAAGACCGTCTGCCTCATGGACGTCGCCCTGCTCGCCATGCGCGAACTCAAAAAACAGGGTAAGCTCGACGATCTCGAAGTTTCCGAAGAAATCAACGCCGCTTCCATCGTCGTTCCCGTCACCATCGACGGCGTGACGGAAGACTGGCTCGTCATGTTCAAAAACGAAACGCACAACCACCCGACGGAAATCGAACCGTTCGGCGGTGCGGCCACCTGTCTCGGCGGTGCAATCCGCGACCCGCTTTCCGGCCGTAGCTATGTTTACCAAGCGATGCGTGTCACCGGCGCAGCGGACCCCCGCGTGCCCTTCTCCAAGACGCTTCCGGGCAAGCTCCCGCAACGCAAAATCGTGCGCGGCGCCGCTCAGGGTTACTCGTCCTACGGCAACCAAATCGGTCTCGCGACGGGCATGGTTCATGAAATTTATCACCCGGGCTACGTTGCCAAGCGCCTCGAAATCGGCGCCGTTGTCGCAGCCGGCCTGAAAGAAAACGTTGTTCGCGGCACGCCTGCTCCCGGCGACATCATCGTGCTCGTCGGCGGGCGCACGGGACGCGACGGTATCGGCGGCGCAACCGGTTCCTCCAAGGAACACACCGAAAAAGCGCTCGAAAACAGCGCGGAAGTCCAAAAAGGGGACGCTCCGACCGAACGCAAGCTTCAGCGCCTGTTCCGCGACGCGGAAGTTTCCCGCCTCATCAAGCGCTGTAACGACTTCGGCGCCGGCGGTGTCTCCGTCGCCATCGGCGAACTCGCGCCCTCGCTCGACATCCATCTCGACCGCGTTCCCCGCAAGTACGAAGGCCTGAACGGCACGGAACTCGCAATTTCCGAATCGCAGGAACGCATGGCGGTCGTCATCGACCCGGCCGACCTGGAAAAATTCCGCGCCGCCGCCGAACGCGAAAATCTGGAATCCACGCATGTCGCCGACGTCACCGACACCGGCCGTCTCCGCATGTTCTGGCAAGGTAACACGATCGTTAACCTGCTCCGCGCCTTCCTCGACACCAACGGTGCCACGCAGGAAGCGGACGCCCACGTCGCCGCGCCGGATCCAATTGCCAACCCGTTCCTCCCGAAACCGCTTCTGAGCAACGACATCAAGGCCACCTGGATGAACGCCCTCGGCGATTTGCGCTGCTGCGGCCAACGCGGCCTGGTGGAACGCTTCGACGCCTCTATCGGCGCGGGCACGGTGCTCCATCCTTTCGGCGGAAAAACACAAACGACGCCGACGGAAGCCATGGCAGCGAAGATTCCGGTCCTCGAAGGCGAAACGGACGACTGTACGCTAATGAGCTTCGGCTTTGACCCGGAAGTCTCGAGCTGGTCGCCCGCCCACGGAGCAGCGTTTGCCGTCGTCGATTCCGTGGCACGCCTCGTTGCCGCCGGCGGTAATCCCGTTAAAGCGCGCCTGACGCTCCAAGAATATTTTGAAAAACTCGGCAACGATCCGAAGCGCTGGGGCAAGCCGCTCGCGGCCCTGCTCGGTGCGTTCACGGCTCAGCTCGAGCTCGGCAACGGTGCCATCGGCGGGAAGGACTCGATGTCCGGCTCGTTCAAGAATCTCGATGTCCCGCCGACGCTCGTTTCCTTCGCCATCGTTCCGGCCAAGGCCTCGAAGGTCATTTCTCCGGAATTCAAGAAGGTCGGCTCAAAGCTCGTTCACGTTCCGGCCAAGCTCACGGCGGATCAGATGCCGGACTGGGAAGATCTCCGCACGAAGCTCGCAAAAATCCACGAGCTCATTCTCGCCGGCAAGATTCTCGCCGCACGCACCGTTCGCGAAGGCGGCAAGGCCGTTGCTCTCGCGGAAATGGCTCTCGGCAACGAAATCGGCTTTAAGTTGGAAAAAGCGCCCGACGCCTCCTTCTTCGCGGTCGAACACGGCGCCTGGATTCTCGAAGTCGAAGCCGACGAAGCGCTCGATGGCTTGGAACACAGCGTCATCGGCTTTACGCAGGACAAGGCGGTCGCCGCTTGGGAAGGCGGTTCGCTCGCCCTTTCCGACATGCGCGATGCCTGGGAATTCGCTCTCGAAAGCGTCTTCCCGACGCGTGCCGTCCCCGCCGACACCGCACCCGCGCCGCAGACCTTCTCCTGCGACGAACGCCCGGCCCAAAAGCACGCCAAAATCACCGTCGCCAAGCCGCGCGTGCTCATTCCGGTCTTCCCGGGTTCGAACTGCGAATACGACACTGCACGCGCCTTCCGCGAAGCCGGTGCCGAACCGGAAATCTTCGTCGTCCGCAACCTGACGACCGCCGCCGTCGATGAATCCCTGCGCGCCCTGGCGGACAAGATTGCCAAGACGCAAATCCTGATGATTCCGGGCGGCTTCTCCGCCGGGGACGAACCGGACGGATCTGGCAAGTTCATCGCCGCCGTTTTCAAAAATCCCGCAGTCCGCGATGCCACCAACGCGCTCATCAAGGAACGCGACGGCCTCATTCTCGGGATTTGCAACGGCTTCCAAGCACTCATCAAGCTCGGCCTCGTGCCCTTCGGCGAAATCCGCGACATGGACGCCAACTGCCCGACGCTCTTCCACAACCGCATCGGCCGCCACATTTCCCGCTACGTGCACACGCGCGTCGCCACGGTGAAATCGCCCTGGCTCGCCAATGTCAACGTCGGCGACGTGTTCACCGTTCCGGCCTCCCACGGCGAAGGCAACTTCACGGCCTCGCCGGAAGTGGTCGCCCAACTCGCCGCGAACGGGCAAATCGCCTTCCAGTACTGCACGGCTAACGGTACGCCGAGCTACGATATTTCCTGCAATCCGAATGGGTCCTATCAGGCGATTGAAGGGATTATCTCTCCGGACGGCCGCGTGCTCGGCAAGATGGGCCACTCGGAACGCCGCGGCATCAACGTCGGCAAGAACATTCCGGGCAACAAGAACCAACCGCTCTTTGACGCCGGCGTCGCCTACTTCGCGTAAGGCGCGCCCGCCAAGGCGCTTTTCATCCGGGTCGTTTTCGGCCCGGTAAGTTTTTCACGACAACATTTTATGGCAGATTCTGCAGCTACTTCCAAACCGGTCATTTTAACGGGAGCCCAACCCACGGGAAGGCTCCACCTCGGGAACTATCTCGGCGCAGTGCGCAATTGGAGCGCCATGCAAAATGATTACGAATGCTATTTCTTCGTAACCAACCAGCACGCCATCACGCTTCCGAAAGTCCCCGCCGAACTCCGCAAAAACACCTATTCCTGCCTCGCGCAGTACATGGCTTGCGGACTCGACCCCGAAAAAAGCCACCTCTTCGTCCAAAGCCACGTTTACGGCCACAACGAACTCGCGTGGGTGCTCTCCTGCATCTGCCCGCTCGGCCAACTCGAACGCATGACGCAGTTTAAGGACAAGGCGAAGAAACAAATCTCCGTCAATTCCGGCCTGCTCTTCTATCCCGTTCTGATGGCGGCAGATATTCTCCTTTACAACGCCCACGTCGTCCCCGTCGGCGAAGACCAGAAACAGCACCTCGAGCTCACGCGCGACCTCGCGGAAAAATTCAACGCGACCTACTCGCCCACCTTCAACGTCCCCGAGCCCTACATCGGCAAGGCGGGCGCACGCGTCATGTCGCTCCAGAATCCGACCTCGAAGATGTCCAAGTCCGACCCGAATCAGCTCGGAACGGTTGACCTCATCGACACTGCGGACGTTATCCGCAAAAAAATCATGTCCGCCGTTACGGACTCCGAAGGCTCGATTCGCGCCGATGCGGAAAACAAGCCGGGCGTGACCAATCTCATTTCGATTTACTCGGCAATCACCGAAAAATCCGTCGCCGCAATCGAAGACGAATTCGCGGGCAAGGGTTACGGCGATTTCAAAAAGACCGTCGCCGACGCCGTCATCGCCGTCCTGGATCCGGTCCGCCAGCGCTACGACGAGCTGATTAAGAATCAGGGCTACTTAGACGAAGTGCTCAAAGCCGGTGCGGAAGCCGCCCAGAAAACCGCTTGGAAGACGCTCTCGAAGGTTTACCGCAAAGTCGGTTTCCCGGAACGTGCCCGCTAAGGCATTATTTCAAAACGCCCATGGAATTTTCGTCACAGGAAACCCCCGCGCCCAAAACCGCCTCTGCAGGAGCAAACCGTCTCGGCCTCGTCGTCTTTGTCGTCGCCGTTATCGCCGTTCTGATTTACGCCTCGCAACAGGAGCATGACTTCGTAACGCTCGCGATTTTGTGCACGGTCCTCCTCGTCGGAGAAGTGCTGGCCGCTTATCAGTGGTATCACGAATCCAAGCGGGAAGCGATTAACGATGCCGCACCGCGCATTCTCGAAGCGTTTGACACGCGCATGAAGCAATCGTTCGCGAATCAGGAAATCATCCACAAGGAAGTCCATGCGGATTTTGAAGCCCTGTCCAAACAGCTTGCCTCGCTCGAAAACGCCGTAAAGTATTTGGCCAACCGCCAGGAAGAAAACGCGAAACTCGCCGCCGCCAACTCCGCCGACGACCGCACGGAAGAGCTTGCGGACGCCGTGGCGCAACTTCACGAAAAGCTCAACGAGAGCTCCAAGGAACTCGCCGAGCTGATTGAAGCTCAAAACGATGCGATTCGCACACAACTGGGCAACACTAAGAGCGAGGACAAGGATTGGAACGCCATCGACGAACGCCTCGATGCCATCGTCGCCACACAGGACGAAATCCTCGAAAAATTTGAATCGCTCTGCAAAGCCGAAGATGAGGCGATGGACGACGAAATTTTCATCGACGACAACGAAGCTGCAGCCGTCGAGTCCGACGAAGATTTCCCGCTCCCGCAAAACATGTTCGAACGTGCGCAGGCCGCCAACGCCGAGAGCGTCGCCTCCGCCGTTTCCAAGCTGATTGCCGACGTGCCCGCCAAGGAGCCGGCCCCCGTCGCGCCGAAATGCCTCCTCGTCATCGAATATTTTTCCGCGAAACCCGAAGAAGCGCCGGCCCCTGCGGAGCCC
>JAZRTJ010000038.1:0-26947 GCA_045651925.1 Candidatus Spyradenecus sp.
AGAGGCAATTGCGAATTCACCGTAAAAAACCTACTAAAAACCGCCGCATTCGCAATCAGCGACTAACGGCGGTCTTAAGCTTGGCTTTAACTCCTTTTTATTCCCGAACCACGGCAACGCGGAAGCCGAGGTCGTAGCCGCTACGGACGGGCGCATCGTAGAAGCGGTCCGCAGAGCGGCAACTCCGCGCGCTGCAATTTCCTCCGCCGCCGCGAAGCACGCGGCGCGAACCTGCGAGAGGACCCGCAGGATCATCCCCGCCCCGTAAGCGCGAACGATACCAGTCCAAGCACCATTCATCGACATTCCCGTGCATATCGTAAAGGCCCCATGCATTCGGCGCTTTTCCTCCGACGGGATTGGCTCCCCCCGAGGAAGTACCGCTATAGTGCGCAACACGCTTAAGGTCGCGAATCTTATCTCCGGAATGGTACATCGTCGTCGTTCCCGCGCGGCAAGCGTATTCCCACTGCGCTTCGGTCGGAAGAGTGAACTTCCAACCCTGCATTTTCCCTTGCGCATGCGCCCACGCGGTCAATCGCTTACAAAATGCCGTCGCATCAAACCAAGTGACTTTCGTTACCGGTTTATTCTTGCTGTCATCCGCCGGAGAAGCACCGCCAATTATCTCAGAGTACTGTGCCTGCGTTACTTCCGTTTTTCCCATGTAAAACGCTTTCGTGATATTCACTTGGACCTGATCCTCGTCCTTATCGCGTCCCTCCTCATTTTTCGGGCTTCCCATAACAAACTTCCCCGCAGGGATCGGCATAAACTCCATTTTCGTTCCATTCGGCAAAGTAAGAACTATGGGTTCAGGGGCATTCGGAGCCTCCCCCTTCTGAGGGATGCTTTCCTTCTCGACTTCTCCCGCAATCGCACAAGAAGTAGCCCACGAAACAGCACAAAACAGACAAACAAGAGATTTTACTGAGACTTTCATATTTTATGAAATATTAACGCTACCTCCCTAATGTCTCAATAGAAAAACCGCACCAAATCCTGGGAAACGCCTGCGTCGTATCCGAGCTTGCTGCTCGCCAATTGCCTCTTCGAGTCTGCGCGCCGAAGGTGCACTACATTGGATAACCTCGGGTGTAGGTGGAACCGAAACCTGCGGATAGACACTTCGCCGCCATGCGCCGCTGAGCAGCACTAATGTGCCCCTGACGCTCCTGCGGCGCAATGGAACGAAACATGCGCTCTTTTCTCCCCAAAACGGATTTCCGGAGCCAGCCTAAGGGCAAGCTTAATCGGCTCAAAAACACCGGAGAACACACCCTTTTCGGCTCGCATTGAGCCGATTTTCGCTTATTTTTCCAAGACCATGAGCCGAAAACCCTCCGAAAAACGCCTTTTCGATGAAATATTTCAATTCCTGCACTATCACCCAAAGTCGTCCAGAAGCGAAATTGAAGCCGGAATTTCGTCGCCACCGAGCCCGGCGACGCTGAAACGTTATTTGACGGACGCGATTAAAACGAACTAATCTTCTCTGTCGGGAGCGGACGCGCCGTAAAGTATTCTCTCACGCCCAAAGCTCAGTTGCTGCGGACGATTGAAATCAACAACTACTTCAAAAAGGAAATTGACGAGCGCCTCATTCAAAGCACGTATAATTTTGAGCTTATTCACGGCCTGTTAGCCAAAACAGAACTCTTCACGAGCGAAGAACAGGAAAAATTATCCCGGCTTCACACCGCATTTTCCGAAAACATCTCTAAACTCTCGCCGGATTCCCGCACGAAAGAAATGGAACGTTTGGGAATCGACCTCAGCTGGAAATCCTCTCAAATCGAAGGCAATACCTATACACTCCTAGAAACAGAAAGGCTTTTAAAAGAAAACGAAGAGGCACAGGGCAGAACAAAAGAAGAAGCGCAGATGCTCCTAAATCACAAAGAAGCGCTGAAATTTCTTCTTGAAAACGAAGACTACCTCGAAAACCTTTCCGTCGGACGAATAGAGGATGTTCATAGCCTTCTCGTCAAAAATCTGAATGTTCAGCGGAATCTTCGGACCGCGCGAGTCGGCATCACAGGAACGAATTATCGCCCGCTCGATAACGAATTTCAAATTCGTGAAGCCCTGAACGATGCCTGTGACCTGATAAATGCCAAGCAAAACGTCTTTGAAAAAGCGCTTTTGGCGATTCTTCTGATTTCTTATATCCAGCCGTTTTCCGACGGGAACAAGCGAACCGCGCGTATCGTGTGCAACGCACTGCTACTTGCCAACCGCCACTGCCCGCTCTCATTCCGCACGGTTGACTCACTCGGCTACAAAGAAGCGTTACTGATTTTTTATGAGCAAAACAACCTGAGCGCTTTCAAAAAAATCTTTATCGAACAGGTCGAATTCGCCGTAAAAACTTATTTTTTAAAACCGCCGCGTTCGCAATCAGCTACTAACGGCGGGTTCAAGCTTGGTTTTACCTCCCTTTCCGGAGGACGGAATGCCTCGCTTCGGAAATCCATATCCATTGTTTTCTGAGCTATAAAGCATCCGTTGCGGGCAGCTCCGCTCCGCCCGCATACTCGCCCGCCCATTCCGAAATTCATTTTTTTAGCACAGAAAAACAATGGATATTTATTCCCGAACCAAGGCAACGCGGAAGCCAAGGCTGATGCCGCGACTTCCGGGCGAATAGTAGACGCGATGCGCAGAGCGACAATACTGCGCGTTGTTGGACCAACCCCCGCCGCGAAGCACGCGGTTCGAGCCAGATTTAACCCCCGCAGGATCATCCCCGCCTTCTAAACGCAAACTATACCAGTCCGAGCACCATTCCCAGACATTCCCGTGCATATCGTAGAGGCCCCATGCATTCGGCTCTTTTTGTCCGACCGGATGTGTTTCACCTCCGCTGTTCTCGCCATACCATCCTGCACGCCCCAAGTCTTCGTATGAATCATCGCCCGTATAGTAGGCCGTCATCGTTCCTGCGCGGCACGCGTATTCCCACTGCGCTTCCGTCGGCAACGTATATTTCCACCCGCGGGGCAAACGCCCCATTGAATGCTCCCGCTCCGTCAGCTTGCGACAGAACTCCATCGCCTCATCCCAAGACACACATTCCACCGGAAGATTGTCTCCCTCAAAACGTGAGGGATTATTGCCCATCACCGCTTTCCATTGCGCCTGTGTTACCTCAGTTTTTCCCATGTAAAACGTTTTCGTGATATTCACCTGGACCTGATCCTCGTCCTTAGAGCGTCTCTCCTCATTTTTCGGGCTTCCCATCGTAAACGATCCCGCAGGAATCTCCACAAGCTCCAGCTTCACGCCGCCTAAATCCGCGATAAATTGCTTGCCCGAAGCACCTCTGCCACCGGGAAGGAAACGCTCGCCCCCAAGCGCGGCAATGCGCTTTTTCAGAGCTTCGTTTTTGGAATCTTTCTTAAATGCGACGAGGTAATACGCCAGCGCCGTCATTTTATCGGCAGGAACGCCGTCTCCGCGCTCGTAACATTCCGCCAAGCGAATAATCGCATCGGGATTTCCCCTGCCCGCATCGAGCTTTAAGCTCCCAAGTTCGTCGGGCGAAATCGCAAGCGCCGAAGCAATTCCGGCAAAAATAAATACGGCAATCAGGAAGGATTTCATTGGGTTGCCTCCTCGGGAATGTAAAGCTTTTCATCCCAATGCGGGAACGAGTCGTGCGAAAGCACGCTCGGCGTTTGGGCAAAGTCGTTAAATTTGAGTGATTGTTCAAAAACAGTTTCTTTCAAATACTTTCCGAGCTCAACGAAAGAAATATTCCCGCGCGTTTCCTGAAGTTTTTTCAGAAGAACATAAGTGAAAAGGCCATGCTTTTCATCTTTCGCGAAGTGAGCCGTCTGGTCACCGCTTGCCGCCGTGAAAACGACCAAGTTCGGCGGAAGCCTCGAAAGGTCACCATTCGGTACGGCAAGGCGGACGGCTTTAGCGGCGACAATCGGTGCGTTGTCGCGGCGCATTCCGCTGAAGCAGGCATCCAAAAAGACGCTGACGAATTTCGCTCGGGAATAGGCGAGCTGTTCATAAATTTCACTCAGCGGTTTGACGTAACCGAGATTCGACGGCGAAACATCCGTCGGAAGCAAATAGGCGGTGCGTGTTGCATCATCGGGCACGCCATGTCCGGAGTAGTAAAAGATGAGTTCGGCATTCGGAAGTTTTCCTCGGGTCTCAAGCCAGGAGAGCGCTTCGTTCAACTCGCCGCCGGTAGCATCTCTGAAAAATTTGATTTGCCTTTCGGGGACACCGAGCGTCTTCCGGCAATATTCATAGAAAATCTTTCCGTCGTTTTGAGCAAATGCGACGGGTTCGACAAAGCGATATTTCTCGTTAGCGACAATCGCGACAAAAATATTGCGGGAACGGTTTTCCGGATTTTCGGGAATGTTTTTATCGACTTCGGACGTGAACGAAAAAATCTCGATTTTGTCGGATGCCTCGGACGCCCCGGCTTTGATTATTGTTTTGTTGGCGGCGATTGCGGTGTTGAGTTTCAGCGTTGTTTCCCAATTTTCGGCGTAATCGCCGTATCTTTCGGAAATTTTTACTTTCACGGGAATTTCGCTCCCGCGATAGCGGCGCGGTACGAGAAGCGAGAATTCCAAAGGCTTTGTTTCGCCGCCTTTTAAGGAGGCAAATCTTTGCTTTTCCTCGCCGTCCGTAAGTATAATTCCGCTCGGCAATACCAGTTCGAAGACCACGTCTTCCGCACGTCCGGCCGTCGTATTTTGGAGGAATAACTGTAAGTCGAACGGCGCATTCTTTTTTAACGTCGAATCGCCCTGCCCGCTGACGGCGAAATCGACGATTTTGAGTGCGGGAGCAACGAAGGGGCGGGTTTCGAGAGCGAGAATACCTTCTTCGGAATCGAATTGATTCGGTTCTTCGACATACATCGAGAATTCAGCATTGCCTTTATCGAGTGCGCGGGAAGCGAAGATCGGCAAGGCGACGGTTACGGTCTTTCCGGCGGGAATCTTTGTAATTCCGGTTACCTTCGGGAATGTCAGTGCGGAATTGGGATTTTTTAACGAAACGTGAAGACGGCAACCGTAGGCGTCCGTATTTCCCATATTTTTTACGGGAATGCAAAGCGTGCAATTCTCATTGCCGTCAACCGCCTGATTTCCGGAAGGATCCTGCAAATGAATCGCAGCCGAATCAATTTCGATCATCGGAAAGCGGTTCGGCGGAAAAATCCCCGGAGCATTCAACGGGAAAACGTTCTCGCCGAACGCGGGAATCAGAAGCGGCGATGAAATATTTTTGAGAGAAGAACAAAAAGCGAAAGCCTCGTCTCCGAGCGAAATCAGGGAATCGGGAAGCGTAATCGACGAAAGGTTGCCGCATGCGAAAAACGCACGAGCGTCGATTTTACGCAAGGATTTCGGGAATCGGACACGCTCAAGCTTCGCACAGTGCGCAAACGCAAGCGCGTTAATCGCAGTAACACTTTCGGGCAGGACAATCGAACGCAGGTTTTCATTCCCGAAAAAAGCATTCGCTCCGACGGCAATCACCTTCTTCCCGTCAATATTTTCGGGGACAGTAAGCTCGGAAGAGCTCCCCGTGTAAGCGGAAATTTCGGCAGTATCACCGCTAAGCGGGCGCAATGAAAAGTCACCCGCAATTAGCGGCAATGCAAGAAGCAAGATAAAAAGTGTGCTTAGATACTTCATGTCAGGATGGAAGAAGTTTATTTTCTCGTACACACACGTTCAAGGATTAAATCCGTCCTGCACAAGCGCGGGTGCAGGCCTCCGCTCCCGTGCGCCGCTAAGTGACTCCGGCACGTCCCGGACCCGCGAACGGCGCTCACGAAACGTTACAACCCCGCAAGGAAAATCTCGGTGATTTTGTCGGGCTTGCGAAGATTAGGGCACATTTTCTCCGCAAATTTGCGGAGAAAATGATTGATTTGCTCCGCTGGTTTTGAAAGTATCGGGGGCAGGAAAGAGGCGAGCGCGTTATGACTTACATTTACCAGCGGGAAGATTGGCCGCATTTCGTTTGGAACAAAGCGCATTTGCAGCCGCTATTGGCAAAGGCGGAATTTACGCGCGGACTCTTGCTCGGGCGCATGCAAGCAATCGGTTTTAAGCTAAAAAACGAAACCACTCTCGATACGCTCTCCCGCGAGATTATAAAATCATCGGAAATTGAGGGCGAAATCCTGAATCGCGAACAAGTGCGCTCCTCCGTTGCCCGGCGTCTGAACATCGAGTTTAAGGGGCAAACGGAATCAAGTCGCTACGTTGACGGCGTGGCGGAAATGATGCTCGACGCGACCCGGAACTACGACAAGCCGCTAACGCGGGAACGTTTGTTTGCATGGCACGCCGCCCTATTCCCGACCGGGTACAGCGGTATCCACAAAATCAATGTCGGCATGTTTCGCGACGACCAAGACGGGCGAATGCAAGTGGTATCCTCCCGCAGAAATCGCGAAACCGTTCATTTCGAAGCTCCGGAAGCCGTGCACCTTGAAGAATACATCTCCGTTTTTCTAAAGTGGGCGAACGCCGCACCGCGCAATATTGTTTCTGCGGCAATCGCGCATTTATGGTTCGTCACGTTGCATCCGTTTGACGACGGAAACGGACGTGTCACGCGTGCCGTCACGGAGTGGTTGCTCACGCGGGCAGATGGTTCGGAATTTCGTTTTTACAGCCTGTCGTCCCGCATCCTTTCCGCCCGCAAGGACTACTATGCCGTTCTTGAGAAAACTCAATGCGGCGACTTGGAAATCACCGGCTGGATTGAGTGGTTTACGGGTACCTTGCAAAAAGCGCTCGAAGATGCGCTGACGCAAACGGAATCGGTTTTTCGGAAATCGAGATTTTGGCAGGAACATGAAGCTATGGAATTTTCCGCTCATCAGCAGAAAGTGCTGAATCGGCTTTTCGACGGGTTCGAAGGCAAGCTGACTTCCTCCAAATGGGCAAAAATCTGCAAATGCTCACAGGATACCGCCAGCCGCGCAATCGCCGATTTGATTTCTAAAGGTATTCTTCGCAAAGACGGGACAGGCAGAGCCACGCATTACCGCTTAGCCGCAGAGTAAATATTTCTCCGGGAATCGGAAGATTCACTCATTCCCGCCCGCACCCGCATTTCATCCCGCTTGACAGGTGGCGGGAACGCCCGTTTATTTCGATAGACGAACGCTTTACTCCCCATGCTTTCCTGCAAAAACCTGACAGTCGAAACCGCCGACGGCAAAAAAATCCTCAATCACGCGGACGCCAACTTCGCCTCGCGACAGATGCACGCCGTCATCGGTCCTTCCGGTTGCGGGAAGACCACGCTGATGAAGGCGATGCTCGGCATGATTAACCGCACGGGGACGGCAACGTTCAACGACAGGCCGATCCGTTCGTCGAACGACCTCGCGGGTACCATCGGATTCGTCCCGCAGTTTACCCTCGCACAACCGAACCTGAGCGTTGCGGAAACCTTCCGTTATGCCTTGGCGCTGAACCTGAAAGACGCCGCCGAGCGGGAACGCCGCCTCCAAGCCGTTCTCGAAACCACCAAACTCGCCCCGCATGCCGACAAACGCGTCGCGTCGCTTTCCGGCGGGCAAACGCGCCGCGTCGGGCTCGGGCTGGAACTGACCCTCAGCCCGGAATACCTGATTTGCGACGAAGTGACCAGCGGGCTCGACCCCAATTCCGAGGACGAAATGCTCGACCTCCTGCGCGAGCTCGTCGAACGGGAGCACAAATCGATTATCTGTATCATCCACAACCTCGCGAAGCTTTCCCGCTTCGACACCGTCAGCGTCGTCCTGCAGGGGCATGTCATTTTCCAGGGGAGCCATCCGGAGCTTTTGAATTATTTTTCCATCGGGAACGCCTTGGAGCTCTACACCTGCCTCGAATCGCATTCCCTCGCTTTTTGGTGCGAGCGTTGGGAAATTTACAAAAAAAGCACCTTGGAACTCGTCAACACGAGCGATGCCGCCGAAGCCGCTTCCGCCGCCCGGCCGCCCGAGGCGCAACGGCAGGAACGCGCGGGCTTTTTCGCCCAGCTGATTACCCTGCTCGCCCGCCGCTTCCGCCTGTTCATCCGCGACAACGGCTACTTCGCCCTGACGCTGGCCATCACGTTCGGTTTCCCCTGCATCGTTGTCATTTTTGCCTTGGACGGACTCCCGCAGGTCCCCCGCATGCCGCTCGACCAGGCGATTATGACTTCGCAACAGGCCATGGAGGCCCGGACAATTCAGATCGAGCAGATGCGCATCGCTACACTGGCAACCGGGCTCGTGCTCTTCCAAGTCATGTTGCTCGCGCTCATGGGAGCCAACAACGGCGGACGCGAAATCGCCGCCGAACGCAATCTCTATGAAAAGGAACGCATGACGGGTCTGCGCCCGAGCGCTTACGCCCTTTCGAAAATTATTTTTACCGCCTCGATTGCGATTTTCCAAGGGCTCTGGATGTGCGCCTTCGTGAAAATTATCTGTAATTTCCCCGGAGACTGGGGCGTCCAGCTACTTACGATGGCGGGCGTCTGTGTGGCGATGACGCTGATCTGCCTCGGATTTTCCGCCCTGATGCAATCCGCGGAAAAGGCTTCGTTGCTTGCGATTTATCTGGTCGGCTTCCAACTCCCGCTCTCGGGCATCGTTTTGGAACTTCCCGATGCGCTCGTCTGGGTGTTCCGGCCCTTTATCAACATCTACTGGGGCTGGTCCGGCTTTTTCAGCGCCATGCAGTCCAGCCCGATTTACGACGCCTACACGCTGATGAATGCGCACGCGGCCATCTACGATTTCGCCGTCTCGGGAACGGTTTTGCTGCTCCACATCGCCTTGGGCTGCCTCATGGTCTTCCGCGGCTGCGCCCTCAAACGCCCGCTATAAAAAGCCTAGTGACGCGCAACGGTTTTCCGCCGCTTTTTTCGTTGAACTCAAGCCGAAGGAAGCGCAAAATTGTTGCAGTTATGGCAAAATCTACATCTAAGTTTAAAACGATGGATGCTAACGAAGCCGTTGCATCCGTTGCTTACAGACTCAGCGAAGTCATCGCGATTTACCCGATTACGCCCTCCTCCCCGATGGCGGAATCCTGCGACGAATGGTCGGCAAAAAAGATGCCGAACCTTTGGAACAACACCCCCAGCATTGAACAGCTTCAATCCGAAGCCGGCGTTGCGGGTGCCGTTCACGGTTCGCTGCTCGCAGGGGCGCTGACGACGACCTTTACCGCGTCGCAAGGCCTCTTGCTCATGATCCCGAACATGTACAAGATCGCGGGCGAACTCATCCCGTTCACGATGCACGTCACCGCACGCGCACTCGCGACGAACGCCCTCTCGATTTTCGGAGACCACTCCGACGTCATGGCTTGCCGCGCCACCGGCTTTGCGATGCTGAACTCGACCTCGGGCCAGGAAGCTCAGGACCTCGCGCTCATCGCACACGCCGCCTCGCTCAAGTCCCGCGTACCGTTCATGCACTTCTTTGACGGCTTCCGCACCTCGCACGAAGTCTCCAAGATTCAAACGCTCTCAGACGACGAAATTCGCGCCGTTATCGACGAAGCCGATATCGCCGAATTCCGCTCCCGCGCCATGTCGCCGGATCGCCCGAACATTCACGGCACGGCTCAAAACCCGGACGTCTATTTCCAGGGCCGCGAATCCGTCAACAAATACTACAACGCGCTCCCGAAAATCGTCCAGGATGCCATGGACAAGTTTGCCGCCGCAACGGGACGCCAGTACCACCTTTTCGACTACTACGGAGCACCGGACGCCGACCGCGTCATCGTCTCCATGGGCTCGTCCTGCGAAACGATCGAAGAAACGATCGACGCTCTCAACGCTCAGGGCGCCAAGCTCGGCCTCATCAAGGTTCGTCTCTTCCTGCCGTTTGACGCGGAAGCCTTCCTCAAGACCGTTCCCGCAACGGCAAAGAGCATCGCCGTTCTCGACCGCACGAAAGAACCGGGCTCCCTCGGCGAACCGCTCCTGCTCAACGTCTTCACGGCCTACGCAGAATCCGGCAAGGCCATGCCGACCATCATCGGCGGCCGCTACGGTATCGGCTCGAAGGAATTCAACCCGGGCATGGTCAAGGCCATCTACGACGAGCTCGCTAAGGACGCTCCGAAGAAACGTTTCACGATCGGTATCTACGACGACCTGACCAACACCTCGCTCGCGTGGGACAACGCATTCGACATCGAAGCGGACGACGTCAAGCGCGCAGTCTTCGTCGGTCTCGGCGCAGACGGAACGGTCGGTGCCAACAAGAATTCCATCAAGATCATCGGCGAACAGACCCCGAACTTTGCTCAGGGCTACTTCGTTTACGACTCCAAGAAATCCGGCGCTTCGACGGTCTCGCACCTGCGCTTCGGCCCGAAACCGATCCGCTCCGCCTACCTCATCCAGAAGGCCGGATTCGTCGCCTGCTCGCAGTACGTCTTCATCGGCCGCCAGCCGATTCTCGACTACGCCATGCCGGGCGCAACGGTGCTCCTGAACTCGCCGTTCTCCCCGGAAGAAACCTGGAAGCGCTTCTCCAAGGAATGGCAGGCGGAAATCATCGAAAAGAAACTCCGCATTTTCGTCATCGACGCTTCGAAGGTCGCCGCCGACTCCGGCATGCGCGGACGCACGAACACCGTCATGCAGGCCTGCTTCTTCGCCCTCGCGAATGTACTCCCGAAGGAAGAAGCCATCGAACAGATTAAGAAGTCGATTCAGAAGACCTACGCCAAGAAGGGTGACGAAGTCGTTCAGATGAACTTCAAGGCGGTTGACAACTCGCTCGCGAACCTGCACGAAATCAGCGTACCGGCCGCCGTCGACGCCGACGCGCTCCCGCAGGTCATTCCGCAATACGAAGGCGCTCCGGAATTCTTCAAGCGCGTTCAGGCCATGATGATTGCCAACAAGGGCGACCTCATCCCGACCAGCGCAATGCCGGTTGACGGCACCTTCCCGTCCGCGACGACGCGCTTCGAAAAGCGTGACCTCGCCGACCAGATTCCGGTCTGGACGCCGGAACTCTGTATCCAATGTAACAAGTGCGTGACGATTTGCCCGCACGCCGCCATTCGCGCAAAGTTCTATCCGGAAGCCCTCAAGGCCGACGCACCCGCCACGTTCAA
Organism: Candidatus Spyradenecus sp.; assembly: GCA_045651925.1. Lineage (GTDB taxonomy): Bacteria > Verrucomicrobiota > Verrucomicrobiia > Opitutales > UBA953 > Spyradosoma. Next base: position 11,127 of record JAZRTJ010000038.1, read on the forward strand.
GGGCGTACCGTTCAAGGCTAAGGACTTCCCGGGAACCCTCTTCACGATTCAGGTTGCTCCGGAAGATTGCACGGGTTGCACGATTTGTACGAACGTCTGCCCGGGTAAGGACAAGAACGACCCGAACCGCAAGGCTCTCATGATGGCCCCGCAGCCGCCGCTGCGCGAAGCCGAAGCCAAGAATTGGGACTTCTTCCTCAACCTCCCGGATCCGGACCGCACCAAGCTCGGCAACACGATTCGCGACTCGCAGTTCATGACGCCGCTCATCGAGTTCTCCGGTGCCTGCGCCGCTTGCGGTGAAACGCCGTACATCAAGCTCATGACGCAGCTCTTCGGCGATCGCACCTACATCGCCAATGCAACGGGTTGCTCCTCGATTTACGGCGGCAACTTGCCGACCACCCCGTACTGCACCAACAAGGACGGACGCGGACCGGCTTGGGCCAACTCGCTCTTCGAAGACAACGCCGAATTCGGCCTCGGTATGCGCTACGCAATCGATAAGAAGACCGAAATCGCACGCCAGGCCCTCAGCGCCGCAGCAGCAACGGTCGGCGAAGAACTCGCCAAGTCTATCCTCGAAGCCCCGCAGTCCACGGAAGCCGACATCGCCGCACAGCGCGAACGCGTCGCCGAACTCTGCCAAAAGCTCGAAGCCGCCGGAACGCCGGAAGCCAAGAGTCTCATCGCCCTCTCCGAATTCCTCGTTAAGAAGAATGTTTGGATCGTCGGCGGCGACGGGTGGGCCTATGACATCGGTTACGGAGGACTCGACCACGCAATCGCCTCGGGCAAGAACATCAAGATTCTCGTCCTCGACACGGAAGTTTACTCCAACACCGGCGGCCAGATGTCGAAATCGACCTCCATCGGTGCCGTTGCCAAGTTCGCGGCAGCCGGTAAGAAGCTCCCGAAGAAGGACCTTGCACAGATTGCCGTTCAGTACGGTCACGTCTACGTCGCCCGCGTCTCGCTCGGCTACAAGGACACGCAGGTGCTCCAAGCCATGAAGGAAGCCGAAGCCTACGACGGACCGGCCATCATCATCGCCTACGCACATTGTATCGCTCACGGCTACCGCAACCTCGCGGAAGGCGCAGCGCACCAGAAATTGGCTGTCGAATCCGGCTACTGGCCGATCTTCCGCTACAACCCGGCAAACATCGCACTCGGCAAGAATCCGTTCTCGCTCGATACGCCGACCCCGAAGGCCCAAGTTCAGGAATTCATGAACTCGGAAACGCGCTTCAAGGGTCTGCAACGCGCCAACCCGGAACACGCGGCAGAGCTCTACGCCAAGGCGCAGGAAGTGGTCTCCGATCGATTCCACTACTATCAGGAATCGAAGAAGGCCTACGAACCGGCTCCGAAAGCGGAATAATCCTCCGTTTTCTTAAACAAAAACACGCGTTCCCGCAAAGGAGCGCGTGTTTTTTGTTTAGCGTCCCGGCGAAACTTTTCCGTGAAAATCGCGTTCTAACATGCAGAATGAAAAAAATACTCTTCGCTTTCTGCGCCCTTGCCTCCGTCACCCTCTTCGCCGGAGACTCCCCTTTCGACATCGCTCAAAAGCTTTACGGAAGGATTTACGTCACTCAAGTGGAAGGATTCGAAGACTATACTGTACGCGTCACCGAAGTTGACGGTCTCGAACACCTACGGGTAAAAATCGTACCGTTCTATGCAAGCGCCCCCGGGCAATGGGAATTCGTCAAAGACGAGATTTTAGCCGACTTTAAAATTCGCTACACCGAGGTCGAAGGTCTGGAAGATATAACCATCCGATTCGTCCGATTCCACGAAGGGCCTTCCATTAATCCGCTTTGCCCGTAGCCGCCGCCTGAAGGACTTAAACTTTGCGGTCGGCTTTCATGGGAATACCTCACGGCAAGAAATACTCCCGATTACTCCGTCCTTATCGGGACAATTCGCGAAAGCGGAATAATTCTCCGTTTTTTATTGCCCGGAAAACAGGCTCTTTTTCGAGGCCTTCCGACAGTGAAAATTATTGAAAACACGCGCACTCAACCACAAAATGCCTCCACTTCAGCTTATGAAAAACGAATCTCCGCAGAAGAATAGTGATGAAATCCATACGGCGTTCCCGCAAAGCCGCCGCGTTTACGTCGAAGGATCGCGTCCGGATATCCGCGTGCCGATGCGCGAAATATCGCTTTCACCGACGCGTTCCCGCTCCGGGGAAGTTTTGCACGAAAATGCGCCTGTGCGTGTCTACGACACATCCGGGCCGTGGGGCGACGAGGCTTTTCATAAAGACATCCGCAAGGGGCTTCCTGCTTTACGAACTCCGTGGATTTTGGAGCGCGGCGATGTCGAAGCCATTGCTCCGAGCTATACCGCTCCCGCCGTGAAAACGGCTTGTCATGTCGAACAATTCGACCGCAGGGATCGTAAAGTTTACCGCGCCAAACCGGGAGCGCGCATCACGCAAATGGATTATGCCAAGCGCGGCATTATCACACCGGAAATGGAATTTGTCGCCATTCGCGAAAATATGAAGTTGCAGGCCGTGCACGACGCGATTGCGAAATCTCCGCGCCAGAATCTCGGGTTTATGCATCCGGGAGAAAACTTCGGAGCGGCAATTCCGAAGGAGATTACGCCGGAATTCGTGCGTTCGGAAATCGCCCGCGGGCGTGCCATCCTTCCCGCTAATATCAATCACCCGGAAGCGGAACCGATGATTATCGGACGTAATTTTCTGGTTAAAATTAATACGAACATCGGCAATTCCGCTATCGCCTCGGGTATCGAAGAGGAAGTCGATAAAATGCGCTGGTCCTGTCGTTGGGGCGGCGATACGTTGATGGACCTTTCCACGGGGAAAAATATTCATGCGACGCGGGAATGGATTCTGCGCAATTGCCCCGTTCCCGTCGGTACGGTGCCGATTTATCAGGCCCTTGAAAAAGTCGGCGGCAAAAGCGAAGAAATCAATTGGGACGTATTTCGCGAAACGTTAATCGAACAAGCCGAGCAGGGCGTGGATTATTTTACGATTCATGCCTGCGTGAAAAAAGATTTCGTCCCGCTTGTCGCCTCTCGTGTCACCGGCATTGTTTCCCGCGGCGGCTCCATCATGGCGAAATGGTGCCAATACCATAATGCGGAGAATTTTCTCTGGGAACATTGGGACGAAATTTGCGAAATCATGGCGGCGTACGATATCGGCGTTTCCATCGGCGACGGTTTGCGTCCCGGCTCCATCGCCGACGCAAATGACGAAGCGCAATTCGCCGAACTCAAAGCGCAGGGAGAATTGACAAAGCGCGCTTGGGAACACGGGGTGCAAGTCATGAATGAAGGTCCCGGGCACGTTCCCGCACAACTCATTCGCGCCAATATGCAAAACCAGCTCGATTGGTGCCACGAAGCGCCGTTTTATACGCTTGGACCGCTGACGACCGACATCGCACCCGGCTACGACCACATCACCAGTGCTATCGGAGCAACGCTCATCGGCTGGTACGGTTGTGCGATGCTTTGCTACGTTACGCCGAAAGAACACCTTGGTCTGCCCAATCGGGACGACGTGCGCGCCGGTGTTATCGCCTATAAGATCGCAGCCCACGCCGCAGATTTGGCAAAGGGGCACCCCGCCGCACAATACCGCGATAACGCGCTGTCCCGTGCCCGTTTCGAGTTTCGCTGGGAAGATCAATTTGCGCTCTCGCTTGATCCGGAACACGCGCGCCGTCTGCACGACGAAGCGCTCCCGCAAGATGCGGCGAAAAAAGCTGCGTTTTGCTCCATGTGCGGTCCGGATTTTTGCTCGATGCGCATTTCCTCCGAGCTCTAATTTGCGCTTGCGCCGAAAACCTCAAAATAGCCGTCCCACCCGCGGGACGGCTATTTTTATAGAAAACTAAAAATTTTTGTGAATGCGTTTGCCTTTAACGAGCTTCTTAAAACGCCACGGTTACTTTTGATTTGGGAAGTAATAGACGCCTTTCACAAACACCAAATAATTTATCCTCAATCGTATTTTTTTATACCGATTTATCTTCTCCGCTTCAGGTTTCCAATCGCCATGCAACCCGCATAAACACTAAAAAATCCCGCTTGAATACTTGCTTCAAGCGGGATTAAAAAGTGGTAGCCGGTGCAGGACTCGAACCTGTAACCAATTGATTAAGAGTCAACTGCTCTACCATTGAGCTAACCGGCCGTGTTGTTCAAAAAAGAACGAGGTTAAAGATGGCATTAATTTTACAATCACGCAAGCATATTTTTAATATTTTTTCAAAAAGGCTTTTTGAGCAGGCGAATTCCTTTGTTATTTTCGGCAAACTTTGTTTCAATCGCAACACTATGACTACAGACAAGCAGACTCCAAGCGCAACGGAAACCCGAGCCGCTCCCGCCCGGCCCCGCCTGCGCGTTCAGCCGTTGGCACACGATACTTTTTCGACGCTTGCCTACGCCTGCATCATGGGGCTTTTGTGCTTCGAATTCCTGGCTCTTTTTTGGCTCGATATTTTTTAATTTTTTATGGCTACCTTCAAATCACTTCCCGGTTTCCGCGAGTTCTACCCGGAAGACTGCGCGATTCGCAATTTCATTTTCTCCCGCTGGCGTGATGCCGCCGGGCGCTTCAACTTCCTGGAATGGGACGCTCCCGCGCTAGAACCGCTCGAGCTGTTCACCGAAAAATCCGGCGAAGAAATCGTCTCCCAGCTCTTTAACTTCGAAGACAAAGGCGGCCGCAAGGTCTCGTTGCGTCCGGAAATGACGCCCTCGCTCGCCCGCCTGATTGCGGCGCGTGCCGGTTCGTTGCGACGCCCGATTAAGTGGTTCGGCATCGGCGAAAACTATCGCTACGAAAAACAGCAGCGCGGACGCCTGCGCGCGTTTTACCAATACAACGCAGACATCTTCGGTGAAGCCGGTTGCTCCGCCGACGCCGAAATCATCGCCCTCTGCGTAGAATCGCTTTGCGCCTTCGGTCTGAGTTCCGAAGATTTCTGCATCCGCCTGAGCGACCGCACACTGTGGTTCCTCTTCCTCGAAAGCCTGGGCATTGCCGACGAAGCCACCGCCGTCAAAGTCCTTGCCGTCGTTGACAAACTCGAACGCGTTGCGCATGACGGTCTCATCGAAATGATGACGGCCGCCTTGGACGGAACGAGCCTCGACGCAGCGGAAACGCTGGCCAAAGTTCGCGAATTTGTGGCGCTCGGAGATTTTGCCGCGCTCGAAAAATATTTTGACGGCAACGAAAAGCTGACGGCGCGCCTTGCCGATTGGCGCAATTTGCTCGCTCTCTTGGCGGCACTTGGTGTCGGTAGCTTTATCCGCATTGATTTGACGATTGTCCGCGGGCTCGCTTACTACACGGGATTTGTGTTTGAAGCCTTCCAGCTCGTCGGCGAAGGCCGCGCTTTGGCCGGCGGCGGACGTTACGACAAGCTCGTTAAGAAACTCGGCGGTCCGGACATGCCGGCAGTCGGGTTCGGTATGGGCGACGTAACGCTGCGCAACTTGCTCGAGCAACAGCATTTGCTTCCGCAGATCGAAGACGTCCCCGATTTCTACGCGATTATTCTCGGCGAAGAAAACCGTGCGGAAGCCTTGGCGGATGTCGCGGATTTGCGTCGTTTCGGGCTGCGCGTGGAATACGCATTCAAGGACGGCAAGTTCGGCAAGCTGATTCAGGCCGCGGAACAGACCGGAGCCCGCTATGCCTTGATTTACGGCACCAACGAGCTCGCCCACGGAGTCGTCAAGGTGCGCGACACGCAGGAACGCCGCGAAATCGCCTTCCCGCGCGAATCTTTGGCGGACACGCTTTTCGGCATTCTTCAGACCGGTTTGCCCGTCATCGAAGAACCGCACTGCCACGGCGACGGTTCCTGCGACCACTGCACCTGCGGGAAAAAGGAAGCCCACTAAATGCCCGAAGGCGCCCGGCGCCGCTTATTTCATTGAATTCCGGGGTGACGCCCTGTTAATTATATGGCGTCACCCGCACAATGCCCCATGCCACCTTCCCGCAGAGATTTTATTAAAACCGGAGCCCTTATCGGGGCCGGCCTCGTCATGTTCCCGCAAATTCTGGCGGAGAGCCCGCAATCCGCGGTCGCGCCGTCCGAGGAAATCTGCGTCGCGCTCATCGGTTGCGGCACGCAAGGGAATGTGCTCCTCGACGCGATTTTGCGCCTGAACCGCAATCTCGGCGTCCGCATCGTTGCCGTTTGCGATCTTTGGAAATTCAAGCTCGATTCGACGGTTCGCCGCCTCAAGGCAAACGGACGCGAAGTCAACGGCTACACGGATTTCCGCGAAATGCTCGAGCGGGAAAAATCCTTAGATGCGGTTTTCATCGCCACGCCGGATTTCTGCCACGCGCCGCAAACAATTGCCTGTCTCGCAGCAGGAAAGCACGTTTACTGCGAAAAAATGATGGCGGAAAATCTCGAGCGCGCGCGCGATATCGTCCGCGCTGCCCGCACCGCCCGAAGCAAGGGACTGCTCACGCAAATCGGGCACCAGCGCCGCTCGAATCCGTATTATCGCTTTGCCTTCGAGCAGGTGCTTCCCGCCAAAATCCTCGGTCGGGTGACCCATGCCGTCGGGCAATGGAACCGCGCCGTGACCCGCGATTTCGTCGCGCCGAAAAAATTCCGTCCGGATCCCGCCCTGCTCCGCGAATTCGGTTACGAAGACGAGCATCAATTCCTAAATTGGCGCTGGTTCAAAAAATATTCCGGCGGCCCGATTTCCGATCTCGGCGCCCACCAGATCGATATCTTCAACTGGTTCTTCGGCAGCCCCGAAAGCGTCATCGCCGCCGGCGGAAACGACTACTACAAAAACCACGAATGGTTCGATAACGTGACCGCCACCTTCGCCTACGCCACGCCCGCAGGGACCGTCCGCGCCACCTATCAGGTATTGACGACTACGAGCTACGGCGGCGGCTATTACGAAGCGTTCATGGGCGACGAAGGCTCGTTGCGCCTCTCCGAAAAGGTCTCGCTCATCCGTGCCTACCAGGAACCGCGCTCCGTCGTCGATTGGCAAAGTTACGTCGAGCGCGGTCTGCTCGCCACGGCCGATATTCCCGCCCTGCCCGCCTCGGACAACGATTTTGATGCCCGCGCTTCAGCCAGCATTCCCGCCGCGGAATTCGTTTTCCCGCAACGCATCACGCTTGGCAACAAAACCATCCACCAGCCGCACGTCGAAAATTTCATCCGCGCGATTCGTCAAAAAGCCGTACTGACCTGCGACGCCGAAGAGGCGTTCCGCTCCGAAGCCCCCATTTACAAGGTTAACGACGCCGTTTCCGCCGAAAAAATGCTCCGCTACAGTGCCGAGGATTTTGCGGTTTAGGTCTCTTTAAATAATCGAAAGGCATGAACCACCCGCTTCCGATTGCGCTGACCTGCGGAGATCCGTCCGGTATCGGCCCCGAAATTATTGCACGCCACCTGGCAACACATCCGCAGGACGCACAACGCGTCGTTCCCGTCGGTCCGCAACGCTGGCTCGACACGCTCCCGTGCCCGGGCATCGCGGTCGGTTCTGCCGATTTCGTCGCGGAAGCCGGACGCCCGAATGCCGCCGGACAGCGTATCGCCCTCGAAGCCATGGAACGCGCAGCGGCTGGCACGCTCAACGGCGAATTCGCCGGAGTCGTCACCGCGCCCGTCAACAAAGCCGGCCTGCAGAGCATCGGCTACCGTTTCCCGGGCCAAACGGAATTTTTTGCCGCACGTTGGGGCGGCGACCCCGTCATGGCATTCGTCGGAGAAAAAATGCGTGTCGTACTCGCAACCTGGCACATTCCTTTCCGCGACGTTCCCGAAGCGCTGACTCCGCAATCGATGGAAAATGCCGTGCGTGCGGCAGCTTTCCTCGCCGAAAAATTTGTCGATACGGAACGTCTTCCGCGCATCGGCGTCTGCGGCCTGAACCCGCATGCGGGAGAAGCCGGTATTCTCGGCACGGAAGAACGCGACAGCCTCGACCCGATGCTGGACGAGCTACGGGAAAAATTCCCCGGGCTTTCGCGATGCATCCCCGCGGACACGATTTTCTGCCGGCACCTGCGCGGCGAGTTCGACGTTGTCGTCAGCCTCTACCACGACCAGGCGCTGGCTCCGCTGAAGACCTTAGAATTCGATTCCGCCGTCAACGTCTCCTTGGGACTGCGCCACATCCGGACTTCTCCGGATCACGGAACCGCCTACGACATTGCCGGCAAAGGTATCGCCCGACCGGACTCTCTCGGCAACGCCATCCGCGTCGCCCGCAAGCTCTGCGCCGCCCAAGCCCCTCAAAACGCACCAATTGATTCCTCCCGCTAAATTTCTGTTTATTTCTCGCGGGAACGTGATTATCTTAAACCCTTTCATGCTATGAGCGAAGAACCCATTTCTCCAGAAACGCCGGCGGTGAACCGCCATTTCATTCGTCAGATTATCGACAACGACCTCGCCGCGGGAACGGTTAAAAGCATTGTTACGCGCTTTCCGCCGGAACCCAACGGCTATTTGCACATCGGGCACGCCAAGGCGATTTGCCTCGATTTCGGTATGGCGAAAGAATACGGCGGGAAATGCCACTTGCGCATGGATGATACGAACCCGACGCGCGAGGATGTCGAGTACGTCGAATCCATCCAGGAAGACGTGCGCTGGCTCGGGTTTGACTGGGGCGAAAACTATTTTCACGCCTCGGATTATTTTGACAAAATCTACGACTACGCGATTCAGCTGATCAAGTTGGGCAAAGCGTACGTTTGCCATCTTTCTGCCGAGGAATGGAAAGATTATCGCGGCGTTCCCGAAAAACCGGGCAAAGCCTCGCCGTGGCGCGATCGCTCCGTGGAAGAAAATCTCGAAGAATTTGCCAAAATGACGCGCGGCGAATACGACGAAGGCGCGGCAACCTTGCGTGCGAAAGTTGACATGTTCTCGCCGAACATGCACATGCGCGATCCCGTCATCTACCGCGTCCGCAAAGTCGCCCACCACAACACCGGAGACAAGTGGTGCGTTTACCCGATGTACGACTTCGCGCACCCGCTCGAAGATGCCATTGAAGGTGTGACGCACTCGATTTGCACGCTCGAATTTGAAGTGCATCGTCCGTTTTACGATTGGGTGATTAACACGCTGAACACGCCGTCGAAACCGCACCAATACGAATTTGCCCGCTTGAATCTGACTTACACGATGATGAGCAAGCGCCGCCTGCTCGAACTCGTGCAGGAAAAGCTCGTCAACGGCTGGGACGACCCGCGCATGCCCACCGTTTGCGGTTTGCGCCGCCGCGGGTACACGCCGGAATCCATCCGCAATTTCTGCGAAATTATCGGTGTGACGAAATACAATTCGCTGACGGATGTCGCCTTGCTTGAACACACGGTTCGCGCAGATTTGAACAAGACATCGCCGCGCGCGATGGCGGTTATGAATCCGGTCAAAGTCGTTATCGATAACTATCCGGAAAATCAGGTTGAAGAGCTGACGGCGATTAACAATCCCGAGGACGAAACGGCGGGAACACGCATTGTCCCGTTCTCCCGCGAAATTTTCATCGAGCGCGAAGACTTTATGGAAGATGCGCCGAAGAAATTCTTCCGCCTCACGCCGGGGCGCGAAGTGCGCTTGCGCTGGGCTTATGTCATCAAATGCGTTTCCTGCGAAAAGGACGCGGACGGGAACGTCGCCGTCATCCACTGTACCTACGATCCGGAAACACGCGGCGGAAACACGCCCGACGGACGTAAAATCAAATCTACGATTCACTGGGTTTCGGCGGCACACGCCAAGCCGGTGGAAGTGCGCCTCTACGACCGGCTTTTTAATACGGAAGAACCGGCCAATGTTCCCGAAGGCGGAGATTGGCGCGATAATCTGAACCCGGATTCTCTGACGATTGCCACGGCCCTCGTCGAACCCTCCCTCTTGGAAGTGGCCGCAGGCACACGTGTTCAGTTCGAACGCATCGGCTACTTCTGCGCCGACCCGGATTCCAAACCCGGCGCCCCTGTTTTCAATCGCACGGTAACGCTCAAAGACTCGAAAAAGTTTTAAGCTTCGCGCAATCCGAGAAACAGAAAAAGACAGCTCCCTCGCTTTTGACTAAAAAGCCGGGAGCTGTCTTTTTTTGCTTTCCGGACAAAGCCTTCCTTAAAACAAAATTCGTATGAAGAAACATATACTCAGTCTGTCCGTCCTGTTTGCCGCCACGACCGCCTTCGCGGGAACGGCAAACGAGACTTACCTCGAATTCGGCGTCGGCTACGCCAATTTCCGACGCAACGGAGACTCCGCCGCAGACGCAAACGTCTGGCGCGGCGTTTTCAATTATGCGCTCGCCCGCGATGAGCCCGTTCTGATTGCGGACATCCGCAGTACCATGGAATATGCGAACGACTACTCGAAGGGCGACGACTATTTCATCGGCAACGTCGAGGCCGTCCTCGGAATGAGCGCCCTCAACATTCTGAAGCCCTATGCCTTTGTCGGCCCGGAAATTCAGAACTACCACGGCTTTCATGCCCTCGGAAGCGATTACGCGAATGACGATTGGCGACTCGGTCTGACCTGGGGTGCCGCCGTCGAAGTCGAAGTCATCCCCGAGTTCCTTCACATCACCCCTTACGCACGTTTTTCGAACGTCGATAAATTGGAACGCAACCGCTACGGATTCGATATCTCCGTCTGGTTTTCCCACTTCGGCATCGGTGCGGATTTCAACTACCAGGATTTTCGCGGCCGAACGGATGCCGAAGCCTGGCAGGCAAGTATCTACGCCGGCGTACGTTTTTAATTAAAGCTGACGGCATCACAGCTCCGTCGGACGACCGCGAATCGCCGCGATTTATCCCAAAAAATCGCTCGCAAAAAATGTGAATTCTTCAGAGCATTGAACCATGCTGATTGAAATTCCCAAGAGCGAGTCGGTCGCGACGGAGCTGTTTTTTGAAAAAGTAAAAAAACTCGGCGGACGCGCACTTTTCGTCGGCGGCTGCGTCCGCGATGCCCTCCGCGGCGAAACACCGAAAGATTTCGATGTCGAAGTATACGGCCTTCCCGCTTCCGCAATCGAAGCGCTCTTGAGGGAACTGAATATCCGCTACAACACCGCAGGACGCTCGTTCGGCGTTTTCAAAATTCACGACGCCCCCATCGACATTGCCCTCCCGCGCCGGGAATCCAAATGCGGACGCGGCCACACCGCATTCATCGTCGAAGGCGACCCCGACATGCCGCTCGCCGAAGCTGCCGCACGCCGCGATTTTACCGTCAACGCCATCTACTACGATCCGCTCGAAGACGAAGTTTTAGACCCCTTTGACGGACGCGGCGATTTGGAGAAAAAAATCCTCCGCCACACCTCGCCCGCGTTTTCGGAAGACCCGCTTCGCGTCCTGCGCGCCATGCAGTTTCTCGCGAGATTCCGCTTCGACATCGCCCCCGAAACCCTCGAAATATGCAAAACAATCGAGCCGGAAGGCCTCTCTCGCGAACGCGTTTTCGACGAGTGGAAAAAGCTTTTCACGAAAGGCGAAGAACCTTCCCGCGGCCTGAATTTTCTGCGTGATTGCGGTTGGGTAAAATACTTCCCCGAACTGGCTGCGCTCATCGGTGTCGAACAAGACCCGTTTTGGCATCCCGAAGGCGACGTCTGGAACCATACGCTGCGCGCCATGGACTCCTTTGCACGGGACCGCGTCGAAAATGATTTTGAAAACATCGTCGTCGGGTTCGCCGTCCTCTGCCACGACTTCGGGAAGCCGGCCACGACGGCACTCGGCAGCGACGGCCGTATTCACTCTTACCGCCACGAAAGCGCCGGCGTAAAACCGACCATCCGTTTCCTCAAGTCCATGACGGACCAACGGGAACTCCTCAACGATGTCCCCGTTCTCGTCGAAGCGCACATGCGCCCGCGCGCCCTTTTCCTCGCCCAATCCGGCGATGCCGCCATCCGCCGCCTTTCCAACACCGTCGGACGCATCGACCGCCTGCTCCGCGTCTGCAAGGCCGACGCCATGGGAAGCCGCTTCCACGAAAGCGAAGATTTCCGGGAAACGGAACACTGGCTCACGTCCCGTTCCGAAGCGCTCAAAATCAAAGATTCCGCGCCGAAGCCCCTGGTTCTCGGGCGCCATCTGATTGCTCTCGGCTATCGCCCGAACGCAGAGTTTACGCCCCTCCTCAACCGCTGCTTCGAAGCCCAACTCGACGGCATCTTCACCGACGAATCCGGCGGCATTGAATTCCTGAAATCCCTCCTCGAAACCGACTCCCCGGAACGGTAGCGCTATCCGTTGTGCTTTTTGAAGTTCTCGGCTTGTTCAAAAATTTCTTTGAAGACCTCGTCATTGGTAACCGGCGGATAGCCGTGCGCGGCAAGCACAAGAATTAAGTCCATTTTTAAGGCGGCTTTGATATCGTCTCGTTGAGCCCAGTCCGTGTAGCGCGCCTTGTCATCGACAATCTTTTTAATCTCCGTCGAAAGCGCGACAAGCTTTTCTTCCGGATATTCAAAAGCGAACTTTTTTGCGATCGCTTTTAAAATATCGTAAAAAGCCTTTTCCTCGTACGAAATTCCGAGATCTTTAAATGAAGCTTTTTCACGATTAATCTCGTGAAGCAAATTCGCCATTTGATCCGCGACCTCCGTCAAAACCTCATCCGCGAAAACGGTGCTGTCACTACGGTCGTTATAATGGGCGACTAACGCGTTTAAACGTTTTGAAAAATCCGTCGCTTTCATTTTATTCACTTTTTGAAACTCCGAGATCACGGCCTTAAGCAAGCGCTCCATCAACTTGATTTTCGTGTTCGGCAATTTCAGTTTTTCGAGCCGTGCCATATAATCCGCGCTGAGCACATCGAGATTTTCACTTGTCTCTCCGACTTGAATAATTTCCTCTACTCCCTCGGAGCGAATCGCCTCTTCGATCATCGCCTCTACCCTCCGATTCATTTGCGCAGTATCGGGTGCGCTCCCGCGGGTAAGTTTTGCAATAATCGCCCTCACTCCGCAGAAGTAGTGGATATCTTCCAAGTCCTTCGACAAAATCAGATCGCTTCCGCTACAAAGATTAAATGCCGATTTCAGCTTTTTCACATGCCCCATGAAAAGCGTTTCCCGCTCTTTCGTTGCTTGAACAAATTCCGCACCGCGATTGAGGCAATCCAACTGTTCAAGCGGCGTCCCCGTCGTAAACGCGGAATAATCAAACGTACCGAACATCCGCCGCAAGATATCGAGTTCGTCTTTTACCATCGTCACGGATTGTTCAACCGTCTCAACCGATTCCCGATCGCGTTCACCCGTCGCGTATTTTTTCAACGCTTCGTTCATGCTGTTTTTGATACCGAAGTAATCGACCACCAAGCCCTTGTCTTTCCCCGGGAACACGCGATTCACTCGGGAAATCGTCTGCACGAGCGTGTGCATCTGCAACGGCTTGTCGATATACATCGTGTCCAAGCATGGCGCATCAAAACCCGTAATCCACATATCGACAACGATGGCGATTTTAAAATCAGAATCCGGATCTTTGAACAATTCGTCCAAATCCCGACGGTCTTCATCCGTTCCGAGCAAGTCATAAAGTTCTTTCGGATCGTCCTTGCTCCGCGTCATCACGAGTTTCACTTTCTCGCAAGGCTTCGGCATTTTCTTTCCGTAAGGTACGGGAGCTTCCGCCGCCACCTGCAAATTCCCGTCCCCGAACGCCAAAACATTTTCGCCCCCACCGGCTCCTGCGATCACGCCCCATTCCGGACGCAACCCAAGGATTTGCCTGTACAATTTGTAAGCTATCGTGCGGTTTGTGCAGACAAACATTGCCTTGCCGCGTACCGTGCTTCCTTCGGCAAGGCGCTTTTCGTAATGCGCGACAAAATCTTCCGCCACGGCTCGCAAGCGATCCGGATCCCCCAGGATCCGCTCCATCTGCGTCACGGCACGCTTACTCGCTTCGATCTGATACTCATTCGCTCCCTCCTCGGCGCATTGCTTATAGTAATCCTCGATTTCCTGCAATTTCGCATTGTCGAGCAAGACCTTAGCGGCTCGCCCTTCGTAAACAATGCGCCGCGTAATACCGTCGGCAACGGACTCAGCCATCGTGTAAGCATCGACAACGTCGCCGAAAACATCAATTGTCGCGTCAATCGGCGTTCCCGTGAAGCCGACATAAGTCGCATTCGGGAACGAATCGTGCAAATATTTTGCGAAACCGTAACTACGCCGCACGCCGCTTTCCGTCTGCTTCACCTGCTGGGCGAGGTTGGTTTGAGAGCGGTGAGCTTCGTCCGAAATACAGATGATGTTCGCCCGTTCGGAAAGTAATTGCGTGTCTTCCGTAAATTTGTGAATCGTTGTCAGGAAAACGCCGCCGCTGGTGCGTCCGCCGAGCAATTCCCGCAACTGTGTCCGGCTTTCGACCGCCACGACGCATTCGTCTCCGATAAATTTTTTCGCGGTCCCGAATTGACCGGAAAGTTGTGCATCCAAATCCGTGCGGTCCGTAATCAACACAATCGTCGGACTCGCAAATTCGCGGGAACGCATCAGCATCCGCGTCAGAAAAAGCATCGTGTAGCTTTTTCCGCATCCGGTCGCGCCGAAATACGTTCCGCCCTTTCCGTCTCCGCCCTCCCGCATTTTCGAATGCGCACGGATATTTTCAAAAAGTTTGTGCGTCGCAAAAAACTGAGGATAGCGGCAAACGATTTTAAGCTCCTTCTTCGACGAATCCGGCAGAAAAACAAAGTCCCGCATCACACTGAGCAAACGTGACTTGCGAAACAGCCCGCGCACCAACGTCTGCAACGATGCTACGCCCTCCGCCGCCGCGTCGCCCGACTCCGCCTTGCGCCACGCATAGAAAAAATCGTACGGCGTAAAAAGCGAGCCGTATTTATTGTTCACTCCGTCGCTGATAACGGTAAACGCATTGTATTTGAACAGTTCCGGAATTCCGCGTCGATAACGCACCGTCAACTGCGTGAACGCATCGTAAATTGTCGCGTCTTCGCGAACCGCGCTCTTGAACTCGAGAACGACCATCGGCAAGCCGTTGACAAAAACAATCCCGTCGGGAATCCGTGTTTCCGTGCCGTCGATTTCAAATTGATTGACGATTTTGAAGCGATTTCGCGCCTCCCCGTTTTCCCCGAAATCAATCGGCTCGATATACAAATTCGGAAGCGACGCATCATCTCGCTTCAGCGAAAATCCTTCCGTAATCAGACGATAGGTTTTGACGTTGTTCTCATAGAGCGACGCCCCCGCATTCGCCGTAAGTACCGCCAAGGCACGCTCAATCTCTGTCGGCGTGATATTCTGTGCGCAATAGCGTTCCCGCATGTACGCGCGAAAATCATCCCGTAAGAGAACCTCGCTTTTGTCGCGAACAAGCGTTTTCCCGCAAACGTAATCATAGCCCTCGCGCTCGAAGAGCTCCACAATCGCCATTTCCAGTGCGTGTTCGTCAAAGTGTGCCATTAGTTTTCCAAAATCTTATTTTCGTTAAACAAAGCCAAGCCTTTCACCGTCAGGCGATATTTCTGGCGCGGATGGTGCGGATTATCCGGATAGAGCGGAGTCGCCACGCCGACTTTAAGCGCCGGGCTTAACGTGTACTCAATAAAATTTTTGCGATCTTTCAAGCCGACAGCCGTCATCGCCTCTTTTACGGAAAACGTATTCACTCCCGTCGCCAAAATGAAACGACGTACGTTTTCACTGAGCGTGCCCCAAATTCCGGCTGAGCTTATGGGGGCGTCCGACGAACTTGCTGGGGTACTTGCGGGGGA
>JAZRTJ010000039.1:0-10190 GCA_045651925.1 Candidatus Spyradenecus sp.
CCATCGACGCCGAACCGGAGGGCGATGCGTTTTTCCCCGCCTTCGAATCCGCTTTCGACGCCGGCACGGAACTCCTCCGCGGCGAAAAATTCGTCGTCAAAAAACACCTTCGACTTTCCCGTTAACCGCAATTTCCCGACATGGACTTAGCCGTAGAATTCTCAGCACAATTCGAACAGGACAAACTGCATAAGAAATTTATCCGCACCGCGCGCTTCTTCTTTTATCTCGCCCTGACCGGCGTCTTCACGCTGGCTTTTTTATCCGACGGCGGCAACGACGCCCGCTACCTTCCGTTTTTCCTGCTTCTGTCCTGCGTAGCCCTGAGTTGCGAAATGATGGCGAGCGCCAAACGCGTGGGTCGCGGGGCCCTGCTCTCAACGAGTTTTCTGATCTTCCTGCCCTGGATTGCCCTGCAGGCCGCAGAAGCCCTTTTTCTTTCGCCTTTCCCTGCCGACGCGACGCTCTCGCTCGGGATGAATCTCGTCCCGCTCATGTTCTTTTTCATCGCGGTCCAACGCAGCCGAACTAACGGCGGACAGACGCGCCTGCTCGCGGGAACGCTCCTCCTTCTGCTCGGCTGCTTAGTCGCGGGCATCACCGAGCAAATCCGTATCAGCGAAGACTTCTCCGGCTCGCTGGCGATGAAAATCCTCGCCGGCTACCTTTCCGATCCCGTCGCCGCCGGAGCCGTCACCATTCAAATCCTTTTCGGCTGTCTGGCCCTTGCCCTCCGCCGCGGCTCGGATCCCCGCAAACGCATGTTCGCATTTTACGTCGGCCTACTTGCGTTCGGTCTGATTCTGCTGACGCGCCACAGCGCCGTATGGCTCTCGACCCTCGCCGGCGGCCTCGTTTTCACGCTACTTTACACGCATAAGAAAACGGTGCGCACGATCAGCGTCGTCCTCCTTTCCTGCGGCATTGCGCTCGCTCCGCTTTTCTCCGAAATGCCGTTCTCCGTTCCGGCGGAGATCACGAGTGTTCAGAAATCCGAGAGTTTGAAAAATGCGCCTCAGCCCTCGCGTATCGAATTACAGAAAATCGCGCTAAGCGTCTTCGCCGGTTCTCCGCTGCTCGGCGAAGGAACGGATTCCTTCAAGGCCGAATTCCGAAAGATCGCCCCGCCCGCGTGGCAAGTCCATGCTACGACAAGCAACAGCCTTTACACCGACGTCCTGGCGGAAAACGGCTTAGTCGGTTTCCTCTGCCTCTTTGTCCCCGCCGGACTGATTCTGTTTTGGGGAACACGCAAAAGCATCGCCCTCCTGCGAGAACATAATTCCGCGGTCCGTCCCAATGACGAAACCAAACTGCACAATTCTAATACCCGCGGCATTTTGGCGGCGCTGATTGGCGGAATTGTCGCAAGCGGCCTGATCTTCGCCTTGGATTTCACCCCGAGCTTCCTGCCCGCCGTCTTAGGCGTTTCGATTTTCGCCGGAATCGTAGCGCACGAAAGCGCCCCGGCCTGCTTCGTCCACATCTGCACCTGGACCGGCAAGCGCCGCCGAACGCTCTTCATCGCCGCCGCCGTGCTTCCCGCAACGCTCTTTGCCCTCTTCCTCCCCGTAAGCCAAAGCGCCGCGCACTGCGAAGTCGGCAAGCGCGCGCTCGGGCCTTTCCTTCAGAATTTCTACGCCGCGCCCAATCTGGAAGCCGAGCATTTCGACCCCGTAAACACCGAGGCCGCGTTCCTCGCCGCCGTCGACGCGCGCGCCGACAACGCAGAAGCCTGGCTGAACCTTGCCCGCCTCTACACGCTTTCGGCCTACACCTCTCCGGAACACATTTACGGCTTAGCCAAGGCCTCCAAACAGGCGGCGCTCGAAGCCTGCCGTCACGCTCCGGAGCTCGCGGAAGCACAACTCGCCAAAGGCGTGGCCGAAATTCTGCTCGGCGAAAAGGATGCCGCTCTGGAATCGCTTCGCAACGCAGAAGCCCTCGCGCCGAACGACCTGCCGCTTCTATTTCAGGTCGCGGAAGCTCACCGCATGCTTTCATCCGATCAAACGCCGCCGAAAAGTATTTTGAAACGCCTCACCGAACTTGCGCCCGAAGCCCCGCGCGTCCGTCAGATGAATGCCATTATCGATTTGAACGCTCAAAGCAACGAAACCGGCGTACAAAAATCCGGATCAGCCGAACCCGAGCAATCACTCTTTGAATTCTAAAACGCCATGGAAGACAAAACGCTCGTTAATCTGAAAATCAACCTTCGCATCGGCGCCAAAATCACCCTTTGCGTCGTTCTCACGGCTGCCGCATTCTGCATTGCCTACGCCGCGATGTCGGGACGCTCAAGCCTCCCGTCCGCCTACGATTCACTCGCAAGCAACGAACAGGTCGCCGCAGAAGTGCCGTTACCGCCGCCGCCCTTTGCGGAAAACCCGCCGATTCCGGTCCTTAAAGACAAAGGAAGACGATAATGCCGCCGAAAAAAATCACCGTCGGCACGCGCCGTAGCCCGCTCGCGCTCGCACAGGCAGAGCTCGCCGGAGCCTGCCTCCGGCGCCATTTTCCGGACGCCGAAGTCGTCGTCAAAGAATTCGTCACCCAAGGCGATAAAAAGCTCGAGTGGTCGCTTGAAAAAAGCGGCGGGAAAGGTCTTTTTACAAGCGAACTTGAAGCCTCCCTCCTCGCGGGCGAAATCGACCTCGCCGTTCACAGCGGCAAAGACTTGCCGACGGACATGCGTGACGGGCTCTGCGTCGCCGGATGCCTTCCGCGCGCCCGCGCCAACGATGTCCTCGTCGTACGCCAAGGGATTGACATCCCCGCAAGTATTGCGAGCGGTTCGCCGCGACGTCGCGCCCAAGCGCACAAACTCTTTCCGCAAGCGAGCTTCTGCGAGTTACGCGGCAATGTCAGCACCCGTCTGCAAAAAATCGCCGACGGCACGGCCGATGCCACCTTCCTCGCCGCGGCCGGCCTACAGCGCTTGGGCATCTCCGCCTTTCCGGGTCTGGAATTCCGCGAAATGCCGCTCACTCAACTCGTTCCCGCCGCCGCTCAAGCCGCCATCGCACTCCAATGCCGGAGCGCCGACGCCGAGCTGTTTGCCCCGATTTGCGACGCTCCGACGACCCACGCATTCCGCATCGAACGCGCGTTTTTGGAAGCGCTCGGCGAAGGCTGCCACACCGCTTTTGCCGTACACTACGCCGACGAAACGCTACTGATTTTCCGTGAAGATATCGGCTTTTTCTCCGAGCAATGCCGCTTTCCGCAAGATCTGCCGGGCATTCGAGAATCCGTTTCCCGCATTCTTTCCAAAATTTTAAATCACTAATCCATGAAAAAAAATTCCACGCCGCTGAAAGGCAAACGCATCGTTATCACCCGTCCGAAAGACCAAAACGCCGAGTTGCGAGACCTGCTCGTCCGCGAAGGCGCCACCGTCCTCGAAATGCCGCTGATTGAAATCCGTTTCCCCGAGCAGAACGAAGAGCTCGTCCCCGAAATCCTCGGCGGATTCGGGGAATACGAGTGGCTGGTTTTCACGAGCGTCAACGGTGTCCGCGGCTTCTTCGCCCACTTCTTTGCCCGCTACAAAGACATCCGCTCGCTCGGTCCCTGCCGCATTGCCTGCGTCGGTCCGGCAACCGCACGCGCCGTCGAAGGCTTCCATCTTGAAGTCGATTGCGTGCCCGAAACCCATACGGGCGATGCCCTTGCCGACAAGCTCCTCGCCGACCATGGCATCGAGAATCTGAAAATCTGCGTTGTCACGGGCAACCGCAACTCGGATTCCCTGCCGAAAAAGCTCGAAGAGGCCGGCCGTGCCATCGTCGACACCTTCCCGGTTTACGCGACGGACGAAGCCGATGTCTCCGCACAGGCCGCTGCCGAAGATTTCCGCGAAAACGGCGCACACGCCATCGTTTTTGCCAGCTCCTCCGCCGTGAAATCCTTCGTCGCGCAAGCCGCCGCACTCGCACTGCAGAAGGATGCCATCCGCCCGCAGGTTGTCGCAATCGGAGCTCCGACCGCGTCCGAGCTGCGTAGCGCCGCCATTCCGGTCGCAGGAATCGCCGAAGCCGCCACGCCCGCCGCGATTGTCGCCGCACTGCAGCAAGTATTCGCCTAATCCCGCATAAACCCTCTTACCCAACCCGAATCCCGCAAGCCGACGCCGTTTTTTTTCCGTTTGCCAATCCTACGGGAAAAGCGTTTTCTTGCGGGAACGCAATTTTCAGAAATCATGAGTGAAGTTCGTACACGTTTTGCACCGAGCCCGACGGGCTTTTTCCACATCGGAAGCGCACGCACCGCGCTGTTTAACTGGCTTTACGCCCGACACACGGGCGGAACCTTCGTCCTGCGTATCGAAGACACCGACAAAGAACGCAACACACAGGAATTTCTCGATGTCATTTTAGAATCCATGCGCTGGCTCGGCATGGACTGGGACGAAGGCCCGCAAACCGGCGGCGACTACGGCCCGTACTTCCAATCGCAACGCAGCGAATTTTATAAGCAAAAAGTCCAAGAGCTGATGGACAAGGGCCGCGCCTACGAAAAGGACGGCGCCATCTGGTTCCGCCTCGAAGGGGAACGCGAAACCGTTTACGACGATTTTCTGAAAAAGGAATACGAACGTGTCCACGCCGCGCCGGTCATCATTGACGACATTATCCGCGGCCGTGTCGAACGCGCCGAAGACCGTGACTTCGTCATCGTACGCGGTAACGGCGAACCCGTTTTCCACCTCGTCAACGTCGTGGACGACATCGCGATGAAAATCACGCACGTCATTCGCGGAGAAGACCACCTTTCCAATACGAGCAAGCACGTCGAGCTCTACAAGGCCTTCGGCGTCGAACCGCCGAAGTTTGCACACATCCCGCTGATTCTGAAAACGGAAGGCTCGGGCAAAATGTCCAAGCGCGACCGCGGGGCCCTCATCGAGGAATATCAATCCCGCCACTTCCTGCCCGCCGCCGTACGCAACTTCCTCTGCATGCTCGGCTGGACTCCGAAGGACGGACGCGAGATCCTCCCGATCGAAGACATCATCGAGCAGTTCGACCTCTGCGACGTCCACCAGGCCAACGCACGCTTTGACGAGCGCAAAATGGCGTTCTTCAATCAGGAATACCTGCGTGCGCTTCCGGACGAATCATTCTCCTGGCTCGCCGCTCCCGTGCTCGGCGAAGCAAAAATCATCGACGACAAGACGGACGAAGATTACCTGCAAAAGGTCCTCGCCCTGTGCAAGCCGAAGATGAACGCACTCGATACCCTCCCGGGCTTTGTCGGCTACTTCTTCTCCGAAGAATTCCCGATCGACGAAAAGGCGCTCGCCAAGCAAAGCAAGCGCGGCGATCCCGTCGCCCGTTGCAAGGAACTCGTTCCCGCAATCGAAGCCGCCGCCGATGTTGCTCCCACGACGATTGACGCGCTCTTCGAAAAACTCGGTGCAGACAACGGCGTGAAGCCGACGGATTATTTCGCGCCGATGCGTCTCGCCGTTTCCGGCCAGGCCGGCGGCCCGGGATTACACGAATTGCTCGAGTTGCTCGGCAAGGAGCGCGTCCTGTCCCGCCTCAAGCAATTTGTCGAAAAATTCGCCCGATAAAGGCAACCTTCAATCCCCGCCGAGAGCCTCCGAGCCCGGCGGGGATTTTTGTATTCGGGGCAATCGAGGATCCGAAAATTTTCAAACAAAAAGAAAAACCGTATGCGCTTAATTTACGGTTTTAGTGTGTTAGTAGAGATAGAGTTAAGTTAGTAGAGATTGGGCGGGCGCCTCCAAACGGAGACGCCCGTTTTTATTTAGCCCTATTCCGCCTTTTCGGCCGACGATGCCTTATCCGCCGTACGAATAATCAGACGGTTATTTGCCGCTTCAAACCAGGACGTCATCAATGCGCGGAATTCCGGATAGGCCTCCGGCACAATCGTCGTCGTTTTCAACTCGAGTGTTTTAGAGACCACGAGGGTTCGCCCGTCCGGTTTGACGGAAAATCGCGCCTGTCCGAGAGCATTTGCCGTTTCGCATATCGGCGCATTCCCCGCAAGCTCCCAGCCTTCCGGCAAGCGGATCGTATAGGTGTAGGTTTCCGAAAATGTGCTCCCCGACACCGGAATTTTTAAGGGGCTTCTCCGCTCCTGCGGCAGCGTTTCAAAATCGAAAGCCGCGATCCCGCGCTTAGTCACGGGAACCTGCCAAATCAAGATTCCGTCCGTTGCCTCGGCGGCGCGCTCGCCCTCCAAAAGCAGGCGTTGCCCGGGCAACCATTCCGCCTTACCCGGCGTCGTTCCCCCACCGAGCAAATCCGCCGCGAGCGGCTTGGCTTCGAGCGCAACACCCGACGGAGCCACCGTAGCCGTCCCGCGAATCTGCTCCTTCCCGCCGGAAAACTCACAGGCAAGATTGAGATCAATGCCTTCTCGAATCACCTTGCCCGGCGTCACGGCGATTTTCTCTCCGGACGCACACTCAATCATGTAACGATCGTCGTCGGCCGAGCGAACGATTTTAAATTCGCCGCCGAAGGTCTCCGTAAGCAAAGCCCAAAGCAAGCGCGCCTTTTCGAGCGGCGTTCCGTAGGCGGAGCTTATTACGGTGTCGGCATCGCGGAGATGCGTTTCCAAAAGCAATTCGCTCGGAATCGCAATCGTCGCCACCTGCTCCCGCACAAATTGCACGAGCGCAGACCGTTTTTCGGACTCGCTCATCGTATCGCGAATCAGGCGCTTCAGAAGTAGCTTCCCTTCATTACCCAAAGAGACGCCTTCCGTCGTGCAAAAATCGCGGAGCGGCGTTGCCGGCATACCGGGGTAAATCACCGGAATTGTTTTCTGCGCAACAAAATACTGCTCACGGGAACGTGCGGCGACATTGAAGTATTCCGTCACGGAACCATTGAAGTTCAAAACGAGATGCTCGCAGGGGAACGGCATGTCCGCATACTCATCGAAAAGCAACCCGCCCGTTTCCGCAGAAAAAACGGAATAATCGAGAACGATTGTTGCGCCGGGTTCAAGTGCCGTGTGCGTGATGACGAGCTCGTGCAGGAAATTAAACGCCGGCGCGTCTGCGGCGAAACTCGGCAGAACCGTATTGAAGGCGTTTTCCGGCACATCGACACGCGTCACGCCGTCGGCGGCAATCGTGTAAGCAGCATTAATCTTCACACGCTGGAACTTCGGGTTGTAAACGATAAACGTTTCCCCGCAAAGCTCGTTCATCGCGAACAGCGTATTTACGCGCAGTTCACTTTTGCAACGAAACTCACAAGCCCCGTTCGCATCGAAGAAATAAGCTTTCTCGACTTGCTTGTAAACGGCCTCCGGCGCATTCACGTCCGGGAAATTTTTCAGCTCGATCCGCGCATCCGCCGATGCCGGCACTGCGCTTTCCGCATAAAGGGAGCTTGCAGAAACTGCCAAGGCCGCGAGAGATCCCAAAAGAATTTTCCGTGAAATATTCATAAAACTAAAAAAATCAGACGTTATTGTTTCTTAATGACGACAGCGCTCTTGGAAAACTTCTCGTATCCGCGCAATGCATCGCGCACATCTTTCCAGTCTTCCGCTTCGTAAACACGCTTTTTCATGCGGAGAGTCTGCGTGTAAGACAGGCGGTGCGCTCCGACATTGAGCGTCCCTTCAAAGTCTGCAGCCGCCCCCGCCGTTTTTGCTTCCCGGACTTGCGAAACCGCATTAAACGGCAATTCGATTTGTTCCGAGAATTCAGCCGTACGCGAGCAGGAATCCTTAAATCCGTAGCGTCGTTCGTCCTGTTTTGTCGTTATTTTCTCATAACGCCTCCCTTGCGGGAAAACATTTTTAAAAACCAAAGGTTCGTAAACGAGAAGCCCGTCTGCGCTTGCAGCATAACGCGGAATTTTGAATTTCACCTTCACCTTTAACGGCATTTCGAGGTAATCGCGCCAATCGTTGCCGAGCTCGATACTTTCAATTTCCGTATTCGGAGCAATCGCGTAAATTTCGCGTTCGATTTTCTGAGCCCAATCCTCGACGTAGCCTTCACAGTAGGCGCGACGGATACGCGCATCCGTCTGTCCTTCCGCCTCAAGCGCATATTCTGCATGAAGCGTTCCGTCTTCATCCAGCTTCCCCGTCACACGAACGCGCAAGTAATGGTCTTCGGCGGGAGCAATCGGCGTTTCGCAAAGACCTGAGCCTTCGGGGACGCCCGGAAGATAATGCTGTTGCGATTCCGCAGATGACCAAAGTTCGCGAACAAACGGCACCCAAGTCGGATCGAGCGGCTCCCACTTCCCGTCCACCTTAACGAGTGCGACGCTGTGATTGAAGTGGTCTGCCGGAAGCGTTTCGATGCGCGAGCCCGCCATCGTCATTGCCGGGCAGGCCTCAAACCCTGCCATTCGCAACATGGAAATCAGCAACGCCGCCTTGTCCTTACAAACCCCGCAGCGGTCGGTAAAATTCATATCCGTCGGATGGAGCGTGTAGCCTTCGCCTTTCCCCATGGAAATCCCGGAATAACGCATGTTATCGGCCACCCAGTGTGTCAGGCGTGCAATTTTTTCACGATCGCTCTTCGCGCCTGCGATAATTTCATCGACTTTGCGTTGAGCACTCGGCGTCGGCAGGAAGCTTCCGAAATCTTCGTTCACTCGGTGGAACCAAAGGGATTTTTCCCGCCAAGAAGGCGTCGTCGTCAGCTGAAGCTTAGGAGCCGCGTCGAAAAGGTCGACCATATTTTCTTCTTTTTCAAAAGGCAGAACTGCTTTTGCCGTAAAACGGTACTCCGTTTTCCCGTTTTTGAGAAAATTCACTTCCGGAGCGACATCCCCGCGGTAGAATTTGTACTGGAGCGGCTTACGAATAGAAACAGAGTAAACCTTTTCGGCAACAGGAGCGTCCGTCGTCCAGAACGGGACGATGTCGTAAAATTCACCACGCATCGGCGGAATGAATTTTTCCTCGCCGTTATCGGCACTTCCCGCACCGCCGCTTCCCGCCGCCCCGTCAAGCAATGCATAGGTAAAACCTTTTTTATCGATTCCGTATTCAAGGACATCGCCTTTTTCGAGACGGCCGACTTCGAGCATAATCTGGCGGGCGCCCCAATAAATCGCACGCGCCGGAGCCGCATAATCGCAGGCTTGGCGACAATCCAGCTCTCGGACGCTTCCGTCAGCGCAACGAACACGAGCAAATGCAAATTCGGCAAAGGCTGTCAGCGGATCATAGTCAAATTTGATAACGCGATTGGCCATTGCCCCTTTTTCGCTGTTAATTTTCACCTTCTTGAAAATGCGGAAAATTCCGCTCCCGTTATCGGCAACATCCACATGGGTTTTATCCGCGAGAATAACATAATCCTCCTTCTCCGCTCGGGTTTCAAAATCCGTTCCCGCAAAAGCGGAAGCACCGCAAAGCCCTAAGGCCCAAAGCAATTTTCGAATCATGCTCCCAGTCTAAGCCCCAAGGCCCGCAGGCGCGATTTTATTTTTACAGGAAACAGCTCTAATTCGTATCACTGTCGCGAAGAATTCAGTCCGAGCCGCATGGCATCCCAATCAATTGAGCGAATCAGCTCGGGAATATTCGTATATATACGACGATGATGCCCAAAAGGTTCGTAAAACATCTCGGCAAGAGCAGCCTCGACAGTCCAATTTTCAAAAACAATACGATAAGCAGCACAAATCGCTCCCGTACGATCGCTTCCGTGCCAGCAATGCACCAGTACCGGCCCATCAGCCTCGCTGATCATTTTCAGCGATTCACGCAGATCGTCCTCCGTGATACTCCCCGCATTCATGCGACGACGTAGCAAGTTCAGGTCCGTTCCCTCTGCTTCATCCTCGTCAGAATGGTAATTCCGCAAATTGAGCACATTCGTAACACCCATCGTTTGAAGAGAACGAAATCCCTCTCTACTCGGTTGAGCCGATCGGTAAAGCTTGTCCGAAACCTTATAAAAATTTTCCAGCCCCTCAGCTTTCAACGGAATTGATTTCAAGTCCGCCTCCATGAGTTCCGCCACGGGTAAATCCCCGGAATTGCAGGAAGGCAAAAGCGATGTCACCACACAGAAAGATATCAGGAGAACAATTTTCCGGCAAAAGCAGTAATCCTTATTGTTAGGCATACGACCATGCTACAACCTTGCGACAACAAATTCAAATGTTTTTCCTAACGGGTACTACCTCCGAGTGCGTGCAGGGCTTTTTTGGAGGTAATCT
>JAZRTJ010000040.1:0-30131 GCA_045651925.1 Candidatus Spyradenecus sp.
GAGAGAAGCGTTTCGAAAGTCGTCGTGTCCTCGCACGCCGCGAAAGACGCAGAAAAACGCGCCAAAGCGGATTGGAGACAGGCATTCCCGCCAAGTTCAATAGGCATGCGCAAATTGTCGAAGCGCCGGCGCAATTCCGCAATCGAAAGCTTCCCGACGGTACCGGCTGTGTTGTAGCGCGTCCGACCGCCTTCATCCATTTCCGTCGAAAGCGTGACGAGCAATTTCAAATCAATGAGCGTCGAAGTACATTCCGAAGCGAGATTCGCGGGAATACAGAGGACGTTTCCGAGTTCTTCAAGCGTCAGGCCCTTGTCCGTATGGGAGCAACGGTCATAAATGGCAAAGAGGCTGGCAAAAAAGGCTTCCTGTTTGGCCCGCGGGCTCAGCTCCGCCCACTTGCGGTTGATGTTTTTGAAAAAGCCGGCATTTTGCGCCGCGTAGGAAATCTGCCCGCCGATGAGCAGGAACATCCACGACAGGTAAAGCCCGAACATCAAAATGAAAATCACGCTCAGATTGCCGTAAATCGAATTAAATTCCGAAATTTTGGAAACGAAAAGCGAGGCCGCCTTACCGCAACCGATAAACGAAATCGCAACGATGCCGCCGCCGAGCAGAGCCGGACGCCAGTTTACGCCGACATTCGGCAGGTAGCGATTCAGGCAGGCAAAAAGCAGCGTCATGATTGCGAACGCAATGAGCAACGGCACAATCGACGTCATCATATTGAAGAAAAATTCGCCGCCGGGAATACCCGCCGCATAAACGGAAACTTCACTCGTACTTTGCGCCAACCGCTTAAAGATGGCGGAGACTGAAAGAACGGACATCGCGATGGCCGAAACGGCACCGCCGAGCACGAGAAAGAGGAAATACACCCAAAAACGGCGCGCCCAGCTACGGCGGTTCCGGACGTTCCAGATAAGATTGTAGGCGTCTTCAATGCGCGCAATCATGAAAACCGCGAGCACGACGAGGATCAGGGTTCCGATGGTGCCCGTCGAACCGGAGTTGGCCATCGTGTTCTTCAACAGCATGCCGGAGAATTCTTCCAGTTGCGGTGCCAAGGTGCCGATCGCCTGAACGTCTTCCGGATTGCCTCCGATAACGGGCACAATCGTATCCGCAGGCGTGGGAAGCACCAGTTGCATGGTTTCCGCCAGGCGCTCCTGCATGATTCGCACTGCTTCCTCGCCCTGTACGTTCATCACAATCCCGAAAATCGTCAGCACCAGCATCACGAACGGCGCCAACGCCATCAACGCGTAATAAGTCAACGCCGCCGCATGCATCGGAATGTTGTTGTTAATCGTCCCGTTAATCGTAATTTCCACGATACGCCAAATCGTCGTAAAGGCGCGCATCGGCAAAGTGTGATACGTGACTTCCCGCGGCGTCCAAACTTTATCGTAGAGGGCATCAAACAATTCCTTTCCGCGATCAATCAATGCTGAAAAGACAGATTTTCGGGGCGCGGCGGAAGGCGAGTCGTCGTGGGGTACTTGCATGGGGTACTTATTGGGCTTTCTCGGGATTTTCTACGGAAACGTCGTCTAAAAACTTTCTCAATTTTTTCTCGGCGCCGAAGAGCACGAGCACGTCCCGCTTTTGGAATTCGATATCGAGTTTCGGAACGCCGAGAGTCGTGCGTTCCTGATCGTCACGCAATTCGTCACGGGAACCCAAGACCTTTTCGATTTCCTTTCCGAACGGCAAGGCATTGAGACGCTTTACCGTCACGAGCAAAATACTGTATTCGCGAAACTTTTCCGAGGCATCGCGCAAGGTCTTTCCGACAAGTCCGCGGGGCGCTGCCACTTCGATAACGACGTGGCCGTCGCCGAGATCATAGCCGTCAACCACACCGCGCATCATCATCGAGTGCGCCAAACCACGCGCCGCGAATTCTTCCGGAACGACGAAGCGATGAATGCGCGGGCGCAACATCTTCAGGAGGCGTTCGTGCATTCCCGAAAGCACGCGAGCAACGATTTTTTGAGCTCCGAGCTCCTGCATGCGCATAGTAAGCATCATCGAAGCTTCAAAATTATCTCCGATTGCGATAAAGACGGCGTCCATGTCCGCAATCGGGTAATGCGCAAACGGCGTGGGATCGGTGTAATCAATTTCGATAGCCGCGTCCACGAAGTCCTTCACCGCCGCAACGTTTTCTTCCTTGCAGTCGATGGCGAGCACTTCCGCCCCCATGAGGGAAAGGTGATAGCACAAATGGCGTCCGAAAACGCCAAGTCCGATGACACAATATTTCATTGGAGAGGATTATAACCTTTTTCCCGCAGGAAAAAAGGGATTTCGTAAATAAAAAAGCCGCATACAGCCTCGTTTCCGGAGCTTCCCCGGGATGAGACGTTGCGGCGAAATGGACAAAAAAATCCGCGTTTTACGATTTCTTGTGCCCTCGCAGAAATTTATAGGCGAGATAGATGCCGAAGAGCGCGGCGCCGATCAGAATCGCCCACGAAAGTTCGCGGCTGTAGCGGTTGATGATTTCCTGCTGCCCGTGAGCGTAATAGCCGACGACGGCAAGAATGACGTTCCAGATCATCGCTCCGAGCGACGTGAAAATCACGAACGGCAACATGCGCATGCGCGCGATACCTGCAGGAATGCTAATCAACTGGCGGACAACGGGAATCAGGCGGCCGAAGAAGGTCGAGGAAATCCCGTACTTGCGGAAAAAGACTTCCGATTTTTCGACCTTCTCGCGATCGACGAGGCATAGACTTCCCAAGCGGGATTCGGCGAACCAATTGACGAGCGGGCGTCCGAAAAACAACGCCAGGTAGTAATTGATCAATGCCCCGAGCAACGCGCCGAGCGTCGCGGCCACGATGACGAAGCCGATGTTCACCCAGCGATTTTCCGTAACGTAGAGCGAGCTTTCGGGATTACAGGCCGCATAAGCCGCCGGGGGCACGACAACCTCCGACGGAAACGGAATGAACGAGCTTTCCACCGTCATCAGCAAAGCAACGGTGCCGTAGTTCAAATTCTCCGCATACCATGCCACAACTTTTTCGGGCAGGGATTTTTCTGCTCCAATTTCCTCCGCAGGGACCGCCGACACGGGCTCTTCCGCATTCAACGGCGCCAAGAGCGCCGTGAGTGCGAAGATTAAAAACGCCAATCGTTGCTTCATGGATTACTGATTTTCCAGGTAGCGCTGTGCGTCGAGCGCGGCGCGTGCGCCCATTCCCGCCGCCGTAATTGCCTGGCGATAATGACGGTCCGCACAGTCACCCGCAATGAACACGCCCGGAACGCGCGTGTGCACGCCCGAATTGTCATTCGAAACAAGCGTTCCGTCTTCATCCATCGGCAACGCACCTTCGAGAAACTTCGTATTCGGGATGTGTCCGATAGCCACGAAAATACCCGAGACCGGAATTTCCCGCGGAGCCCCCGACTGCGTGTCTTTAACGACCAAAGCACGCACCTTGCCGTCGGCACCGCCGAGAATACGCTCCGCAGCAGCGTTCATGACCAATTCGATTTTCGGATTGCCCGTCACGCGTTTGACCATAATGTCGGATGCACGGAATTTGTCGCGGCGATGCACAAGGTAAACCTTCGAGGCAAAGCGCGTGATGAAATTGGCTTCTTCGCAGGCCGAATCCCCGCCGCCGAGTACGGCGACTTCCTTGCCGCGATAGAATGCGGCGTCGCAGGTCGCGCAGGTGCTGACACCATTGCCGCCGTAGAATTCCTTTTCTCCGGGAACACCGGTCAGACGCGGGGCCGCACCCGTCGCCACGATGACCGACTTCGCTTCGTAAACCTTTCCGGAGCTCGCGACGAGCTTTTTCACCGGTCCCGAGAAATCAACGGATTCAATCAGATCGACTTCAAAACGCGCGCCGAACTTTTCGGCCTGCTGGCGCATATTGAACGTGAGCATGTAGCCGTCGATGCCTTCCGGAAACCCCGGGAAATTTTCGACTTCGGAGGTTGTCGTAATTTGTCCGCCCGGCAAAGAGCCTTCCAAGACCAACGGCGAGAAGCCGGCGCGTGCGGCGTAGATAGCGGCAGTTGCCCCTGCGCAA
Organism: Candidatus Spyradenecus sp.; assembly: GCA_045651925.1. Classification (GTDB taxonomy): domain Bacteria; phylum Verrucomicrobiota; class Verrucomicrobiia; order Opitutales; family UBA953; genus Spyradosoma. The sequence continues at coordinate 4,068 of JAZRTJ010000040.1, forward strand.
CCGCTTCCGAGAATGATGATGTTTTCCATGATATTACGTTATTTTAAATTAAATACTTGGCTTATTTTCCGACAAAAGAAAGGAGTTTGGCACACACGGCGCTCAGCACCGTCCCCCACAACAAGGAGTTCAGCGCCATGACAATCCACAGGCCGATGGGATTGCCGCCGATTTCGCTCAAGAGGCCGAATCCGCCGAACCCGAGTTCCCGCGAAAGCTGAATTCCCGGTTGAATAACGAATTCCGCAATCCCGGCGATAACACGGCCTCCGATACCGTTTGCATACAAAACGACAAACAGGAAATGGACGACGGCCAGCAACACGGCGGATGTGACGATTTTCTTTAGCATGAACGGGAAATCTGCTTCAAGGATTGTCGGCGGAGCATGTTTTTTCAACGCTATTCTTTTGCGACCCCCGCAGGCATCAGCTCGATGACGGCGAGTTCCGGCGGGCAGAAAAAACGAGCGGGCAAAATGCTCGTCCCCAAGCCGCGCGTTATAAAAATCGCCTTCCCGCTTTGAGGGACGGTTTGCATCCCGGCAGCGAAGTCGTTTCCGACGATACGGCAGGAATTAAAAATCGGCCATCCGCCCGGAAGGCAAAGCTGCCCGCCGTGCGTGTGTCCGCACAAGGTCAGATTCACGCCCGCGCCCAGAAACGGCAGCACATCCGGCGAATGAGAGAGCAAAATGAAAGGCACCGCGCCGTTCGAGGGATTTTCGGGAATTTCGGCAGCATCGAAAACGGGGAAATAGCTATGCGCGTCCAAGGTGCCTCCGACCATGAGGCGACGCCCGCCGGGTAGGCGCAATTCCTGCACGCCCTTTTCCTCAAAAACCCGGATGCCGGCTTCCCGAAATGCTCCGGCGATCTTCCGCCGTCCGATATAAGCATCGTGATTCCCAAACACGGCAAAAACCGGGAAACGTTCCGCAATACGACCGAAATGCCGCGCAATCGCTTCGGGCTGCATCGCACTCTCCCGCGTGTGCCCGTTGACGTAATCGCCCACAAGAAAAACCGCATCCGGCGCTTCTTCGAGAATGGCATTTACGACCTTTTCGGCACGCGCATCGTCGCCCGGCGCAAAATGAAAATCGCCGGCGACGAGGATTTTGGCGCCCTGCCCGTTTCCGCTCCAAGCGTCGAGCACAAGCCGCTCCCGCGTCACGCACAGGCGGTTCGGTTCGACAAAAAACGCCCAAAACAAGCAGACGAGCGTCAGCAGGACGACAATTGCCCCGAGGCAAAAAATCTTTTTCGGAATCTTAATCACTCGTTATAAAGCGGATTGCAAATGAGCAAGGAAGCGGGCTTGCCGTCGGCGTAAATCTTCGGGAATACGAGCCAGAGATAGCGTTCGCCGCGCGGAAAATCAACGGCGGGAAGCATGCCGTCGGCGTCGGGAGCACCGAGGCGGGCGACAACCTGCTTGGCTTCGTTTACCAACAACGCCGTAAAAGGTTCCGGAAACGGCAAGGGGAGCGGACGTCCGTCAGGCCCGCGCAATTCCGCATGGCGGTATTCAAGCTGCATCCGCAACGGTGCAGACGTAAGCTCTCCGGGGACGGAAACGACCTTCACCCGCAAAATGCCGTCAACATCGGTCTGCACGATGGAAGCCATATCGACGGCATTGCGAAAGGACGTCCAAAAGGCGATTCCGGCTGCGAGCAGAATCAGGACGGCGAGAGCGATGCGTTTCAGAACCTGCGGGCTCATGCGTTTTTTCTCAGGGCTTCAACACGTTCAAACAAAGTCGGGTGCGAATAATGGAAGGCGCTAAAAAGCGGGTGCGGCGTGAGATTCGAAAGATTTTCCGTATGCAACTTTTCGAGCGCAGCCACCAACGGTTCCGGAGACCCGATAACTTCGCGGGCAAAAGCGTCCGCCTCGTATTCGTGTTTGCGGGAAAAATAATTCGAAACCGGAGAGGTCCAAAATGTGATGAGCGGAAACATCTGCGACAAGAGCAAGAGCGCCGGCACAAACATCTTTCCTTCGACATAAGTAAACCCGAAGCTTTCAAAAAATGCAGCCTGCTTCAGTATCCACGCAATCATCCCGAGCGTAACAAATCCCGAGAAGAATCCGATAATCAGACGCTTCGTAATGTGTCCGCGGCGGGAGTGGCCGATTTCGTGTGCCAGCACCGCTTCGATTTCTTCAGGAGAAAGTTGCTTAATCAACGTATCGTAAATAACAATACGCCGCCACTTACCAAAGCCCGTAAAGAAAGCATTGGAATGGCCGGAACGCTTTGAGCCGTCGATGACTTCGATTTTCTCGGCGACAAATCCCGTGCGCTTCGCCAATGCCTCCAACCGTTCCCGCAATTCGCCTTCCGGAAGCGGCGTCAGCTTATTAAAGAGCGGCAAAATCCACTTCGGAAAAACAACCAACAGGAAAAGCTGGAATCCGAAAAGCACGCATTGCCCGATAATCCACCAACTCTGCGGAAACGCGTAGAAGAATGCAATCAGCGCCCAAATGACCGGCAACCCGATCGCAAAACCGACGAGAACGGATTTTGCCAAATCCGCAAACCAAAGCCCGACGGAAGATTTATTGAAGCCGTATTTTTCCTCGATGCGAAACGTGGAGTAAGCGTCAAGCGGCAGGCTCACCCAAGAAAGCACAATCCCGATACCGATAAGCGCCACGCCTTCCCGCCAAATTGAGCTCCAGCCTTCGATGCCGGTCCCGATGCCAAGCCATCCGCTCGCCCAATCATAAATCGGCGCCAAGAGGAAAAGCACAAGAACCGCGCTCCAAATCGCCGCATACGTCATCTCAAAAAATCCGAAATCAATCTTCTCAACCGTGTAATCAACGGACTTTCCGTAGTTTTTGTAGAGCTCACCGCCACGGACCTTCGGCGCCGTCGCAAAGCCATTCGCCTCGAATTCCTTCGCTTTTTTCAGGACATAAGCACGATTCGTCCAGTCCAACGCAAAGTCCGCAAAAAACTTCGCCGCCAAAAGCACAAGAAAAAGAATCTGCAAAACATTCATGTGACCACGCTAAATTTTTGGCCCGATAAATGCAATTTCTGCTTTCAATTTTAAAATAAAAAACGTATCTTCTCCGAAATTTAATTAAAAATACAAAAATGGAATCATTACAAAAACAAACACTCGCCGAAGCCGCCGCTCACTATCATGCGTATCCTCGCCGAGGGAAAATCGAGGTTTTACCGACAAAGTCCTGCTTCTCTCAAGCCGACCTGACGCTCGCCTATACGCCGGGCGTCGCCGAGCCCTGCCGCGAAATTCAAAAAGATCCGACAAAGGCGACCCGCTACACGGCCCGAGGTAACCTCGTTGCCGTCATCTCAAACGGTACCGCCGTGCTCGGCCTGGGCGACATCGGTCCGCTCGCCGGAAAGCCCGTCATGGAAGGCAAAGGCCTGCTTTTCAAGGCTTTCGCGGATGTTGATGTTTTTGACATCGAATTGAACGCGCGCACGCCCGACGAAGTTGTCGCGGCAGTCAAGGCCCTCGAGCCGACCTTCGGTGCAGTCAATCTGGAAGACATCAAGGCTCCCGATTGCTTCGAAATCGAAGAACGTCTCAAGAAGGAAATGAATATCCCCGTTTTCCACGACGACCAGCACGGTACAGCCGTCATCACCGGCGCCGCTCTGCTCAATGCGGTCGAGCTGACCGGACGCGACATTGCCAAAGTCAAGGTAGTCGTCAGCGGCGCGGGTGCGGCAGCCATTGCCTGCACGAAGTTCTATCTGAGCCTCGGCATCCGCCCGGAAAACGTCTACATGTTCGACTCGAAGGGCTTGATTCACAAGGAACGCAACGACCTGCACTCGAGCAAGCTTCAATTCGCGCGCGACGAGGTCTGCACGATGGCGGAAGCGCTGACCGGTGCCGACCTCTTCCTCGGGCTCTCCCGCAAAGGGTTGCTGACCAAGGAGTTGATTTCGCTCATGGCGCCGTCGCCGATTGTCTTTGCCTGTGCGAATCCGGATCCGGAAATCACCTACGAAGATGCGAAGGCGGCACGTCCCGACTGCATTATGGGCTCCGGACGCTCCGACTGGCCGAACCAAATCAACAATGTCTCCTGCTTTCCGTTCCTGTTCCGCGCGGCTCTTGACGTCCGCGCCACGCAGATTACGGAATCCATGAAGATTGCTGCGGCCAAGGCGCTCGCGGCGCTCGCGAAGGAGCCTGTCCCGGCCTCCGTCGCAGAAGCCTACGGCGAAAAAGGCTTCACCTTCGGGCCCGATTACGTCATTCCGAAGCCGCTCGATCCGCGCATTCTCGCCTGGGAATCCGCCGCCGTCGCTCAAGCTGCCGCCGAATGCGGAGTCGCTCAAGAGCCGATTGCAGATCTCGAAGCCTACAAGCAGTCTCTGCAGGAACGCATGGCAAAAACCGAAAAGCGCATCCGCGCCGTCATCGGCTCCTACAACGAAGAAGCTTAATCCGTGAAAACGCTTTTCCAAACAGCCAAAACGGTATTAGACGCAGCGACCGCACGCCGGGACATCAAAATCGCCTGTGCAGAATCCTGCACGGGCGGACTGATTGCCAGCGCGCTGACCGACGTCCCCGGAGCCAGCGCATTTTTTGCCGGAGGCCTCGTGGCCTATTCCGTCGAAACTAAGCAATGCGTCTTAGGCGTTCCCGCTGCAACGATTGAGCAGCACGGAGTTGTCTCCGCCGAATGTGCGGAAGCCATGGCACGCGAAGCCGCTCGCCTTTTCGGTGCAAATCGGGCTATTGCAACGACGGGAGTGGCCGGACCCGGGGATCAGGACGGCATTCCCGCCGGGACGGTTTATATTGCCCTTGCCTCGTCCTGCGCCGTAATCTCCGAAAAGCTCTATTTTCCGAATGAACCCCGCGAACGCGTGAAGTCCCTCGCGGCGCAGGCAGCGCTTCGCCTGCTTCACGAAAACCTTTGAGTCTTCCGCTTATCACACAAAAAAGTCCCGCCTTTCGGCGGGATTTTTCATTAACTTGGATTGCGTTCTCGCGGGAAAATCCGGGGAACGCTTTTCTAACGCTTAGTTGGAGCTAAGCGTAAAGGAAGTCGGGAACGAATCGCCGGTCGGGACGTGTGTTTCGGCGTTCGTTTCCACGCAGGAATAGGTGCCGGTTCCCGTGGCAACGACATATCCGGAGATTGTCCCTGCGCATTCCAGTTTCACGGGAGCAGAGCCGTCCGCAAAAACGAGCTCGTAACGCATCGTCAACGCGCCTTCGCGATATTCATAGGTCCCGGCACAAGCTTTTCCGTTGCGAGTCCCCGTAACCTGTTCGGCGGCGCTGAAGATAAATGTATTGTTGGCGTCGAAGCTCATCGTATAACCGGCAAGCGATTCCGGATAGCCTTTACCGGCATCACCGTCGCCGCCACCGCTACTACCGCCGCAAGCGACGAAGCTCAGCGCAGAGGCCATCATGAGCAAGGAAGAGAAGATTTTTTTGAGATTCATAGTCGTTAAAAATTATTATTGAGCCTGTTTAACCGGGATTGCATGCAGATTGCCGGATTGCGTCAAAATGAAGACCCAGGTTTCGCGCAATTCGCCTTCCGTATTCGGAACAGCCTGGACCCACAACTTGCACGGCGTGTCCGCTTCGAGTTCGCAAACGAGCCATTCCGGATCGAGAGAGAAAGCGATCTGGGCATCGCCGGCCTCAAAACCGAGCACCACACAACGTTCTTCTCCGTCGGCAGCCAGATAGAGGTATTCGGCCTCATCCGCATACTCAAACGCTTCAAAGCCGCCTGCCTTGCCGACTTCGTTGTCCTGCGGAGCATAGGGGCGCTGCTGTTCGAGATCAATCTGCAAACGCGATTCACCGCATTCCAAGGTGAGTGCGCCCTTGAGTGCCGCGGCACCGGTATTGGCTTCAGCCGTCAGACGAATCGTCAAAATACCGTCGGCGGGAGCATTGCCGTTTTGCGGCGTGATGGAGACCCATTCCGGCCAGTAAATTGCCTTCCAGGTGCCGTTGGCGTGGAGCTTGAGTTCACGCGTCCCGCCTTCTGCCGGGAAGGTAATTTTGGAAGCTTCGGCAACGATGGACTGCAAGAGTCCCTGTGCAACGGAAAGCTTCGCGGTCTTGCCGCCGGCGGCAAACGTGAGCATCGTCGTACGGCCGTTTTCGCGGTCCTCATTTCGGGCTACGTTGACAATCAGATCGGCCGTTCCCGCAGATCCGGAAGTCGCCGAAAGCGTAATCCATTCCGGGAGCTCGGACGTCAGCGCCCAGTCCGTATTGGCCTGAATCTTGATTTTCTGAGATGCCGCCTTGTAATTGAATGCAAGGCTCGACTTGTCCAAAGTGACGAACGGCGGGCTTTCCTTTTGCGACACAGTAACCTTTACATTGTTGACCATGTCGCCGTTGACATCCGCATAGACGAAGGTCAGCGTCCCCGTACGCTTCGAGGTTGAAAGATTTTCGCCGTAGTTGAGCAAAACGTAGCCGCTGCCGAGAATCGTTTCCGTCGAGCTGCTGGTCGAAACCGCCATCCACGAGCAATCGTCACCGGCCGTTACCTTCCAAGCCACGTTGGAATGGACGTAAACGTTTTTGCGACCTTCGCCCTTTCCGAGGACGATGTCTTCATTGTCGTAAACGACGAGGAAGGGTTCGCCGCGTTCCTGCGAAATTTTCAGCGTATGAACCGGCTTCGTTTTGTCGCCCGGATAGTAAAGGCTGATTTCGCCTTCGCGTGCCTTGAGCGTTTCATTTTCGGCAACGACGAGGGTGAGCGTCTTCGCCGTCAAATTGAGCGTCGCGTTCACCCAGGACGGGGCACTGACGTTCAGGCCCGGCCAATTAGTTTCGACGGACAGCACACGCGTCTCTCCCGTACGGCTGACTCCCGTCCATTCGGAGACTTCGTTTTCGCCGTCGAGAAGTTTCATCACTTCGGCGGCGGCCTTCTGAACGACGTCCAATTCAAATTCCGAATCGCGCACAAGCGCAACCACCTTACCCGTGCGGGGGACACAATACGGATTGGCTTCCGCCGTCAGGGTCAGCGTTGCCGAGCCTTCGCCCTCGTCCTGATCAACCGTCACCCACGGAGCATCTTCAATCGTGAGTGCCCATTTGTAGGTGGTATCCAAACGGAGATTCTGCGTACCGCCGTTACTTTCAAAATCGACAGAGCTGACGGAAAAAGGACCGGGGGTAAAGAAATCAACCGCACGCGGAACGCTGTCATTGAGCATACGGCAGTTGTCTTCCGTATCAGAGCCCAGCGTCACCCCGTCCCAAACCGCGTTCGGTCCGGAGAAGATCGGCACGCGCGTCGTATTGTCATTCCAATCTCCGTCTTCCGAAGGCCAGCTGATCCCATACGACATCACCGTGTGGTAATACTGCTTGTGACCGGTATGATCAAGTGTCTGACCGGGGGTCTTTCGGTTTGCGCCGACGGCGTAGTCATGGCTGCCGGGGCTGGAAGTCTGTTCGCGCGAGTGCTGACAGCCCATGTTGTGTCCGGCTTCGTGCGCCGAGGTAGCTCCGGTCGCATAATTCGCGCCGACGACGGAGAACATTCTCTCCTTTACTGCCCCGGTTCCGGGTGCCCACCCCAGACCGGCCACGCCGGTTCCCATGTGATAAAGCTGAACGAGGTCGGCGCCGTAGAATTCTCTGAATTCGCTAACTTTTTGTTGAATTGCCGGATCTCCGGAGGTCCCCGGAGTAATGTTGTCGAGCGCCTTATAGAAATCCCCGTCACTCGTATAATCTTCCAATACTTCCGTCCCGGCCAAGCGGTAAGCGGCATCGATATTGGAGTTATCAAAGCAGTTATTCATCTGCACGACGGCGTCTGCGGCTAGCACTTCGGTTCCGCCGTGTCCCTGCGCGTAATCGCGTCCCGTTGTGTCATAAACAACGAGGTAGTCGACAACATAGCGCTTGGTTTCGTCGCCCGAAGCCATCTTGGCCTTAAATTCGGCCGCTTCCGATTCGCTGAGTACCGGGGCATCGGCGTGCGCGGCATGCGAGCAGGCATGTCCTTTACAGGTTCCGCATTCCGGCGTCTTCGTCGTGTCCTGTTCGCTCGAAAAGTATTGGCCTTGCGTAAAGTCGTAGGCAATCGAGTAGAGACGGGAATTTTCAAAATCGTTGACGGTGGTACGCACTTTCCCTTCGGAAACGACGAAGCTGGCAACCTGAAGGCCGCCTTCGCGCGTGCGTCCGCTGACGGCAACAATCGACTTGCCGTTAATCAGACGGCGGTGAGCTTTCTCAACGCGAAAATCAAAGGCTTTGTCGTCAAAGAAACGCAGAGAAAAGACTTCGCCCTTTTGCGGGAGTTCTCCGCGCTCCGCTCGGGCAAGTTGTTCCGAGAAATCCGGCTTGCAGGGCTCGCGGCGCAGGAGAGTCGGATCGTTTCCACCGGAGCGGTTGCCCTGCACCGGCATTCCGCGTTCAACCCCGCCGGTCTGAGTCGCGAGGGCCTTCGCCTTCGACGTATTATTCAAGTCAACCGAAGCTTCGCGGGAAGCGAAATACGTGCCGACAGCGCAAGCGCAAAGCACGGAGGCAAGGATCGTACAAAACGTTTTTTTGCGATTCATGAGTAAAGAATTCTTTTGGGGAAGCTGAAAACAAGTTTACGCCCGCCGAAAAAACACTTCGAGCGCTTCTTCAAAGTAAACGCAGTCCGGACTCTATAGTAAAGAAAAAAGGAGGTCACGGAAAACGCCGACACTCACCCGTCCATCCTTCGCGGGATACACTAACGCTTTTTCAGGAAAGTGCTTTTCCCCGAAATTACGTTTCCCGAGGCATCGCGAATTTCCGCATCCGCACGCACCCCGTCATTCAACTGCGCGGGAGTCAGGCTGAGGCTTTGTCCGACGGATTCACCCGGCCCCAAAGTCAAAGCTCCGCTTGCGACGCGAAGCGTGCCGTCGGAAAAAGTAATCGTCAGCGAAAACGTGCAATTTTCCCAAAGCGTTCCCCGATTTTGCAGGGTCGCACCAAGGCTGATTCCGGTGTTCCCGCCGCTGCCGGCACGCAGATAAAAATCGTTCACGGAGACATCGGAAACCCCGATTCCCGTCGGACGCGTCAGACGCTCATAATTCACGATTCCGGCACCGTATTCCTCGTCGTGCCCCGGCAGCCCGAAGTCGTCGGCTGTTTCCGTGATTTTTTGCACATCGAAATTTCCCTCGGCATTTGAGAGTGCGGCCGCCAAAGCCCCCGTCACGAGCGGAGCCGAAGCCGAAGTTCCGGAAAAATCGACCACACTGTCGGCGGAATTGCTTCCCGCCGCATAGACTGCGACGCCCGGCGCAACGACGGAGAGGTTTTCTCCGACATTCGAAAACGGAGCGCTTGTCCCGGCTCCGTCCACAGCCCCGACCGCGATGACGCCTTCATAAGCCGCAGGGAAAGAAAGAGCTCTCACACCTTCGTTGCCCGCCGAGGCAATAAGCGTTACACCCGCCTCCCGAGCGTATTCTACAGCGGCCCGCAAAACGGCGGAATCGGCAGTAATCCCGGCGCTGAGATTGATGAGATTGGCGCCGGCATCGACTGCGGCAACAATCCCCTGCGCTAACGAAAATGCCGTCGCATTGCCTTCTCCGTCAAAAACGCGAACCGCCAACAGCTCGGCGGAAGAAGCCAATCCCGAGACCTCGCCGCTTCCGTTGCCAACGATAAGCGAAGCCACGGCCGTTCCGTGAGCCAATGATTCCGCCGTGTCGGATGCACCGCCGGCAACATCAATTTGAGTGATTTTCACTCCTTCGAAGACCGCGTGCGCCGCATAGATTCCGGTGTCCAAGAGCGCAACTTTCACACCGTTGCCGGCTGCCGAAGCGCCAAGACTTTCGGCCGAAGCATGCATCTGCGCCAACGCGGCACCACCGACGGGAACCCGTCCTCCGCCGGCATTTTCACGCGCTTCCGGACTCATCTCGTCCGGACCGACAGGCGGCACGCGGACCGAAAAATTAAAATCGCAAATCGGCATCGAAGCCGCCGCGGAAAAATCAAGTGTCCCGCCCGTCGCAACCCGCACCGCATTAAGTGCCGGAATCACGCCGAGGACGCGACCGCCCTGCTTTTTCATGCGCGACAAAAAAGCGTCCCGTGCGGCCTGATTCTCAAAAAATAGAACCAGTTCACCCGCCATCGTCCCGGCGGGAAACTCGTCGACGACGAGCCTCCTAACCGCATCCCGATGGCTTGCGCCGGAAGCGGCCGCCGAGGGTCCGGCGACGGTTCCGGACGGTTCCGCTTCGTTCCCCTGCCGCAAGCTCCAAAAAAGAGCAAGCGCTCCCGCCATGCCCAAGCCGAGCCCGAAAATTTTCTTTTTCAGTGACATGGAAAAACGTTTGCCTGCGGGAAGAGAACGGCGGCGGCTTAGAATTGCTGCGAGCCGAACTTCGCCTTGTGCGCAGCCGAAACAATCAGGTATTTCTCCGCCCAGTAGCGCAGCTTTTCCTGTTCCTCCGGCGTAAGAATCTTTTTGATTTTGGCCGGGCAACCGACGACCATCGCGCCGTCCGGCACTTTCATGCGCGGCGGAACGACCGCACCCGCGGCCACGATGCAGCGATTGCCGATCTCCGCACCGTCGAGAATCGTCGAGCTCATGCCGATGAGGCATTCGTTTCCGATCGTGCAACCGTGAAGCATCACGCGATGCCCGACCGTCACGTAATCCCCGACAACCGTCGGCAAATCATCCGCCAAGTGAATGCAGGTGCCGTCCTGAATGCTCGTTCCTTCGCCGATGCGGATTTCTTCGATATCGGCACGCATGACAACTCCCGGCCACACATTGGAGCGGGGCCCGATTTTCACGGCTCCGATGAGTTTTGCCTCGTGGGCGACGTAAGCGGACTCGTCCACTTGCGGCGTCTGATTGAGGAATTTTTCAAGGCGGGATTCTGCGTCTTTTTCTTGTTCCGGTGTCATAGGTGTAAAAAATTATTCGCTCAGTTTAAGCATCGTAATAAACTTGTGAAACAGAAATTTACGGGAAAAAGTTTCAAAAAAAGCGTGGACTTGGCACGCAAATCGCTACCATCCTTTTATTATGAATGAAGAAAAACTGAAATCTTTCTTTCGCGACGCCCTTATAATTGCTTTCGGCGTGCTTTTTGCCGCCTGGATTCTCGGCCCGTCCCATATTCAATACAGCGGTTTCCCCGCCCTTTTGGTCGTCGCCATGATTATCAGCTTTCTCAACGCCTTTTTGCGTCCGATGATGCTGACCTTCGCCATTCCCTTCCTGCTGACGACCTTCGGCCTCGGTGCAGCGGGAGCCCGCCTGCTCAATCCGCGCTCGCTCCTGGGCGCCCTCGCTCTCTTCGGAGCCGGATTCGCGTTCACGCTTTGGTTTATCAACGCCTGCATCTTCTCGCTGGCAAGCCTGTTGGCCGGCAACAGCTTCATCGTTCACGGATTCGGCTCGGCCATGCTCGGCTCCGTTTTCACGAGCCTGGCGACTTTGCTGATTTGCGGATTTTTCGGCGTTAAACGCCAATCGCTCATCGGCGACCTCTTCCGCAACCACGTTCGCCTCAACCCGAACTCCGGCGGCATGCAAAATCCGCCGCCGCCCCCGCGTCCCCGCCGCGAGCAACGCCCGAAGGACGACGACGTGATTGACATTTAAGCGACAATTATTTGCGACAAAAAATCCCGCAACCGAACTCGATTTGCGGGATTTTTATTTATCGGAAAAACGCGTTAAACGTCTTTATTCAAAGCTGCCGAACGCGCATTGATCAGCTCGGTGCGCACGCGGGCGGCTTCGGCAAGCCCATAGAGGCGGATACGATTGTCACCGCCACCGGAAACATCGAGATCCAAAGCGGAGATCTTGCAGAAGTGCATCAGCGGCGTACGGCGCAATGTGATGCGGGAGACCTTGTCGATCGGAAGCGTTTTCTGGGAAAAGAAACCGCAATAAGTCGTTTCCGCGGAAATCACGTTTTCCTTGAAGGCGTAGACGACAGACTTAGCGTAGCGCTCGGCGATGACGGTCGAGAGTTTGTAGAAAATCACATAGGTGACAAAGAATACGGCCGCTGCCCAAACGAAGTTGCCGCTCGCGAGGATGCGGAGTGCGAGGAATACGAGGATAATAAAAACCGGGAAAAACTGACGGAGATGAAAATAAGTCGTCAGCGAGTTCAGCGAGATTTCGTAGGGATTATCCTGAAGCGGCTTTTGCGGCTTCGGATCCGGCCCGTTGTCGATGAGGGATTCTAAATTTTCGTTATTGTCTTCCATGGCTTAAAATTGAACCTTGACGTTTTTGCGAGCTTCCGGCGTTTCGACTTCGAGTTGTTTCATGGCTTCGAAACCGAAGGTACCCGCAATCATGACGGCGGGGAAGGATTCGCGTTTCGTGTTATAAACCATGACGGTATCGTTGTAAGCCTGTCGCGCAAACGCTACCTTGTTTTCCGTCGAAGCCAGCTCTTCCATGAGCTGTGCCATATGACGGTCGGACTTCAGGTCCGGATAAGCTTCGGCGACGAGCATCATGCGGGAGAGTGCGCCGCTCAAAGCGCCTTCGGCGGCTCCGAGTCCGGCAATCGCGCTCGCGGAAGTCGGATTGGCGCCGGCCACCTTCGCGGCGGACATCGCGGCGTTACGCGCTTCCGTAACGGCCTGAAGGGTTTCGCGTTCGTGCTTCAAAAAGCCCTTTGCCGTTTCAACCAAATTCGGAATCAGGTCATAACGGCGTTGGAGTTGAACGTCGATTTGTGCAAAAGCATTCTTGATTTGATTCCGCAGAGCAACAAGTCCGTTGTAAACGGCAACAGCCCAGAGTGCGACAATAAGCAAAAGCACTCCGACGACAGATAAAAGGACGATAATCAGCATGATGGTTATATTAATAAAGTCTTTCGTATTTTACCGCATACGGCGGCAAGGTCAATCGTGTTCCCGCACTAAGCCTTAGGCGGGAACTTTTTTTTCAGGCGTTCGAAAACGGCAGCGGGCACATAGCCGTCGATACGCGTGACATCGAGGCTGACAATCTGTTTCACAAACGAAGAGTTAAAATACAAAAATTCCTGCGTCGGCATCATATAGATTGTTTCGACGCGCGATTCCAAGCGGCGGTTGTGCATATCAAGCAAGAGCTCGGATTCGAAGTCCGAGACGAGGCGCAGACCGCGCACGATGATTCCCGCGCCGAGCCGCACGGCATTGTCCACCGTCAACCCGTCGATGAGTACCGGCTCCACCTTGGGCGTCCCCGCAAACACTTCGCGCAAAATCTCAACGCGTTCTTCCGGTTCGAAAAGCGGATTCTTCAGCGGATTTTTCGCAACGGCGACGTAAAGCTTGTCGAACATCCGCGAGGAACGCTCGATAATGTGAATGTGTCCGTTGTGAATGGGATCAAAACTTCCCGGATAGAGCGCGACGCGCGGCGAAAGCGTTTCTGACGACTTCATGATTTTGAATTTTAAATTTTGGGAATATTCGTTAAAGTTCTTGCATTTCGCATATTTTCGCAAGTTATAACTCATGAAGCACCTCCCGAATATCTTAACGCTTTCGCGAATTCCCCTGCTCTTCGTCATCGTCGCACTCCTCTGCTTCCCGGTAAAATTCGGCGATACGCTTGCATTCGTTCTCTTTATTGCCGCCGCGATCTCCGACTGGCTCGACGGCTATATCGCGCGGAAAGTCGGTGCCGTCTCCAATTTCGGCAAGCTCATGGACGCGCTGACCGATAAAATCATCATGGTCGGTCTCTTCGTCGCCCTGCTCGCCCTGCGCTGGCAATTGCCCGACGCCTACGGCAACGCCGCAAGCGAACTTGAAACCCTGCTCCCGCCGCACTGCATCCTGCTGGTCATGGTCATTATCTGTCGCGAATTCCTGATTACGGGTCTGCGCTTGGTTGCCGCCAGCAACGGAATCGTCCTCGCCGCGGAAAAAGCCGGAAAAATCAAAACCGCGCTACAAATGGTTTCGATGTCGTTGCTTCTGGCCGCTCAAGCGCTCGCAAACGACTGGAATAATTTCTTTCCGACGGAGCTGATTGCATGGGCGCGCGAGCTCGGGCTTTGGACCTTCTACGCCGCTGTTTTGCTGACCATCTACTCCGGAACCGGCTACCTCATCCGCAACCGCAAAATCTTTCTCGGGGACGCCGCATAAAAATGAGTTTCTTCCAATCCGCATCCGGACAAAAGCTCCTCGCCGCTATCGCCACGCTCGGTCCCGTCGGCCGCCTGCTTCCCGCTCCGGGAACCTGGGGCTCGCTCCTCGGCGTCGCTTTCTATTATTACGCCTTCCAAAAAACGGGCCTTAACACACCGGAAACCCTCCTCCAATTCGTCATCTTCGCGGCCCTGCTCGTCGTCTGCGCCGTCCCGATTTGCGAAGCCGGAGAAAAAGTCCTCGGCAAGAGCGACCCGGGCGAAGTCAATTTCGACGAATTCGCCGTCATTCCCGTCTGCTTCGCCGGACTCGGCAACGCAATCGACTGCGGAACGGCGGGAACGCTCTCGTGGCTGGCAGCCGGCTTCGTCCTCTTCCGCTTCTTCGACATCGTCAAGCCGTGGAAAATCAAAGAGCTCCAAAAACTCAAAGGCGGATTCGGTGTCGTCGCGGACGACTTTGCCGCCGCCCTCGCCACCTGCGCCTGCCTCTGGGCCGTTAACGGCATAATCTTAATTTTTAACTAATTTTCCGCTCGCTTCGGTAGGCTCGAATTTATCATCATTAAAAAATCAATATGGCAACCTCCTTTAATCGCAAAAAAACACGCGGAGCTTTCGGCTCCAACAAAATCCAACCGGTCGGCTACCACTATGAAGTCCTCTTAAACGAACGCGCCGAACCGCAGGCCGAACAGGTTCAAGACCCGAATCGCCCGAACATCGCCAACATCATCATCGACTTCGCGCGTCCGCTGCTCGGCCAGGCCGGCGGCAATCACACCGCGCTCAAGGGCGCCATGAACGTTGCGGTACTCATTTGGAACGCACTCGTCGAAGGCGATGCCGCCGTTGCCGCCGCACGCGAAAAACTCCTTTCCCTCCCGGATGCTTCGGCAGAACAGATTGACGAATTGCTGAAGACCATGCGTGAACGCCGCGAAGTCGTCGGCGGCTCCGGCATCAACCTGCTCGTCCGCAAATTCGACCTCAACTTCACGAAGCACGGCATCAATTTCTCGGTTTCAACCATGCCGGGCTCCCGCATCGAAGGCGTCGAAAAATCTCCCCTGCTCTCGGCTCTCGGTTCCGCGCCGAAAGCGGAATAAATCCCGTTGGGCAGCAAGTCGGAGACAGCAATTGTCTCCGGCTCCCAATCCCGAAGCACAAAAAACCGTCCCCGAAATATTTCGGGGACGTTTTTTAGCCCTTAAGCTTCTTTCGGTGCCTTGACTGCTTTCTTTTTCGTCGAACAGGCGCGGCGGAGTTTCTTCTTCGGACAAGCATCCGGCCCGCCGTTGGCGAGATCTTCCAGAGTCGTCGAGGTCAGATAGCCCAAAACCAGCTCGTTCAATTTTTCCCAGAACGGCAGAGTCGTGCACTTTTCCCGGTGCGGACAATTGTTCTCGGGGGTCGAAAGGCAGGCAACCGGGGAGAGGCTGCATTCCGTTGCCGCCAAAATGTCGGCAACCGTATATTCTTTCGCTTTACGCGTCAGGCAATAGCCGCCGTGGGCGCCGCGAACGCTTACCAGCAGATCTGCTTGGCAGAGGCGGATTACAATTTGTTCGAGGTACTTAACAGAAATTTCCTGGCGGGCCGCAATTTCCTTAAGATTAATACAGGCATCGTCTCCGTGACTGGCGAGATCAATCATGAAGCGCAATGCGTAACGTCCTTTGGTCGAGATAATCATAAATTCATTTTTACTCCTACATCTCCCATTGTTACAAAACTTCTCCTATAGAATCAATCAATTTTATCCAAATTCTAAAAAAAAAAGCGTTCCCGAGCGCCTCAAAACGCGCTAAACTTAAAGCATATTTTTTGAGTACGATGCCCCCGAAAACAACTTCCGAGAAAAATTTGTGGCAACGCCTTCCCGTCCGCTGGCGGGTGATTTTCATGATCGCCGCCCTCATCGGCGCCTCTTACGCCGTGCGTCATGTATTTCCGATGACGCCCACGCTGCGTGACGGACAAACGTTCACGGACGTCAGAGCCCTCAGCGTGGAAACCGTTTTCGAAACGCCCGACGACGCGGAAAAAGCCATTTCGCCGCAGAACCGGAAAAAAATTGCCGAAGCCGCCAAGGATAAACCGCGCAAGGCACGCGTCAGCGGTGTTTACGTTTCCAAACTCGTGGAAACCGGCGGGAATGTCCGCATCGCCTACAAAGAATTTCGCAGCCCGGAAGCGGCACCCGATGCCCCGTCCGGCGAAGCTCCGGTCGAAGATGAATCGGGAGATCTGCTCGATGACTCTATCGACGCGGCCAAAAAAGTTTGGAAAGATTTGACGGTCGATGCATCGGCAAAAGAAAAAGCGGGAAGGCTGTTCCACGATTCCATTAGTGCCGCGAAGAAAGTTTGGAAAGACCTTACAAGCGAAAACCAGGTCCCCGTACTCCTAATCCACGGTGCGGGAAGCGACGGCACGCAGCTCGAGGCCGTTGCGGAAGCGCTCGTACAGCAAGGCGTCGAACGCGTCATCATTCCCGACCTCCCGGGCGCCGGCGCCAGCCAACGCGAGCTCGACGACTACTCAATCGAAGCCGCCGCCGGCATGCTTTACGCCCTGCTCGACAAATTGGATATTCCCGCAGTAAACATCCTCGGTTTCGGAGAGGGCGGCGGTGTCGCCATTTTCATGGCCCACCAACAAGCGATGCGCGTCAAATCGCTCGCGCTCGTTTCCTCTGTCGGCGCCCAGGAATTCGAGTTGCTCGGCAACCACATCGTCAACAAGATCGTCTATACTTTCCATCTCGGATTTTTCAAAATCGCGCAGGACGTGCTCCCGCACTTCGGCCTGATGGATCGCGGAAACATCAACAAAGCCTATGCACGCGTACTTTGGGACTCTGACATCAGTGAATTGAAAAAATACCTCCGCGAATGGAACGGCCCGACCTACATCGCACACGGGAAAGACGACTTGCTCGCCTCGTTCGCCTCGGCGCAATATTCCGCCGCACTCGCCCCGCAGGCCCAAACCTATTTTTGTGACGGCGGCCACTACGCACCCTTGGAAAACACGCAAGCGCTTGCCGGCGATTACGCGGACTTCCTCAAAAAACTGAGCTTCCCGGCTAAGGTCAAAAAGCTCTCCCGCGCTGAACAGTCCGTCCCCGCCGACGGCAATTACGACTATCCGCCGATCGAACCCGCCGGCGGTGCACGCGTCGTCGTCCTCATGCTCATCATTTTAGTCTGTACCTTCGTCGCGGAAGACCCCACCTGCCTCGCTGCGGGCTTGCTCGTCGCCCAAGGGCTCATCGGCTTCATTCCCGCCTGCGTTGCCTGCCTCGTCGGCATCTTCATCGGCGACCTGGTGCTCTATCTCATCGGTCGCTTCCTCGGGCGTCCGATTCTGCGGAAGCCGCCGCTGAAATGGCTCGTTTCGGAACAGCAAATCGACGAAATGTCGGAACGCTTTTCCAAGAATCCCAAAGGCTTAGCACTCATCGTGTCGTCGCGCTTCATTCCCGGTTCCCGCGTTCCGACCTTCGTTGCCGCCGGCATCATGAAGCTGGACTGGCATAAGCTGATTTTCCTCTTCTTCATCGCCGCCGCACTTTGGACGCCGCCGCTGATTCTGCTCGCGGAATACGTCGGCGCCAGCGTCATCGAACAATTCAAGGAATGGCACCACAACGCCGCTTGGATTGTCATCGGCGCCATCCTCGCGCTGTACTTAATCAGCCACTACATCATTCCCGCCTTTACCTGGCGCGGACGCCGCCGCCACGTCATGACGCGCCGCCAAATCACGCGTCACGAGTTCTGGCCGCATTTCATCCTGAACTTCCCGGTTATTTTCCAATTTCTCTGGCTCGGTATCGTCTATCGCTCGTTTACCGTATTTACGCTTGCCAATCGTGCATTCGGGCCCGACGGCGGCATTCCCGCAGCCTCCAAATTCGATATTTATAAAAAATTCCTCGGCACAAGCTCGGCCGGCGTAAAAACCGTCCGCATTCCTGCCGAAAAGGATTTGAATACGCGCTGGGAAAACGCACTGAAAATCCTTAAACGGGAACAAATCGACTTCCCGTGCATTATTAAACCGGAAATCGGCGACGGCGGAATCGGCGTCTACATTGCTCAATCTGCCGCCCATTTGCGCGCTTGGCTCGACGCCAATGTGGACGATGCCATCGCGCAAGAATACATCAGCGGCAAAGAATACGAAGTAATCTGGGCGCGTCGTCCGGGACGCAAGGAAGGTCAAATCCTCTCCGTCATTCAAAAGGATTTCGTCCGCGTCAAGGGCGACGGCGAACGTAAGCTGGAAGACCTTATTTGGGCGGACGACCACGGCGTCTGTAACGGCAAGCTCTTTTCGAAACAAAACTTCCGCAAAGCCGATATGGTGCTCGCGCCCGGGAAATACTATCCCCTGGCTCCGACAGGCTCCCGCATTCGCGGCGCGCGCTTCATCGCACGCCCGGAACTGCGCGCAGGAACGCTTTCAAAGGCCATCGACGCCCTCGCCGATGCCTGCGGCGAAGTCCACTATGTCTGCCTCGATATCCGCGCGGCAAGCGACGAAGCGCTTTCCAACGGAGAAGCCATCCGCATCACAAGCGTCAAAGGCGCCTGCGCCATCTCCTCGGCCCTCTACGACGGCTACGTGCGCATGGGCAAAGCCTACTCCGTCATTTACAAGCAGATGAATTTCTGCTTCTCCGTCGGCGCCGAATTGCGGGACGACCATCACGTCCGCCCCGACATCTCGGCGTGGAAACTCTTCGAAATCTGGGGAACGGCCCGCGGACGCTCCGACAACTACGTCAAGGAACCGGCGGAATAAGCGATTTCGAATTAACCCAAGCGCTCCCTTCGTCGAAGAGAGGACGGACACGGACATCACACTAACGGGAAGGAGGGCGAGGTTGGCGATTTTGTGAACGAATTCTATAAAGACGTTCCGTAAAACCTCCCTCGTTTTTGAAATCTTCCGCAAGGCGTGAAACTTGTTTATCCAAGAAATAGCAAGCAATATTAATCAGAGAAAGTACCCCGTTCGCAGCAAGACACGCAGAGCTTAGAGGCACACCAGGAAGGCTTAATTTGCGTTCACGAGCTACCCACTCTGCAAATTCATGGAGAGTTTTCGGCTTTTGTTGTTTAATTCTCAATAAAACCGGATGGGACGGAGGCAATGTCGGCAATTCCCGCTGACGCAAAAAATCTTCATAATCCAGACGTAGCTCCTCCAAGCTCGCTCGCGCGACTTGAGTGAGTTTCAGTTCAATTTTCTTTGACGTTGCAGAGACTTGTGACCCTTCTGCGATATTCTGAACACCGCTACGTGCAGCCTGTACCATTTGGTCTCTCGTACGGCTAAACCTATCCACATAACGCTCGGTAAAACGAACCGTGATATCATAAACGAGTTGTCCCACCTGAAAACTCTTAAGATTTCGATAACCGCCATGGGTAGGGATAAGATTTTCCATTTCGGAATTTCTACGAAAACACTCAAGATTACACAACACCAAGTTTGTGAAGTCCGTGAAGCGTCCGTGCCACAAAAAAAGCGTTCCCGCGAATTCACGGGAACGCTCTTCTTTAAGCGTTAAGCTTTAATCTCTAATTTTTCGATTAGCGATTGATGTCGCCGAGCATCTTGCCGCCGAAAACAGCCGTGTCGCCGAGCTGTTCTTCGATGCGGAGGAGCTGGTTGTACTTTGCAATACGGTCGGAGCGGCTCATCGAACCGGTCTTGATCTGGCCGGCATTCGTTGCAACGGCGATGTCGGCAATCGTCGCATCTTCCGTTTCGCCGGAGCGGTGCGAGATAACCGCCGTGTAGCGATTGAACTGTGCCATTTCGACGGCGTCGAGCGTTTCCGTGAGGGAACCAATCTGGTTGACCTTGACGAGGATGGAGTTCGCCGTGCCGGTCTGGATGCCCTTCTTGAGGAATTCGGTGTTGGTGACGAACAGGTCGTCGCCGACGAGCTGAATCTTGTTGCCGAGCTTGTCCGTGAGCTTCTTCCAGGTTGCCCAGTCGTTTTCGGCGCAACCGTCTTCGATCGAGATGATCGGGTAGCTGGAGCAGAGGTCGGCGAGGAAGTCAACCATCTGGTCACCGGAGAGCTTGCGGCCGTCGGACTTCTTGAAGATGTATTCGCCCGTTTCGCCGTTGTAGAATTCGGAGGAAGCAACGTCGAGAGCGATGCAGATGTCCTTACCGAAGGTGTAGCCGGCGTTCTTGACGGCAGCAGCAATCGTGTCGAGAGCGTCTTCGACGGAGTCGAGGCGCGGAGCGAAACCGCCTTCGTCGCCGACAGCCGTGTCGAGGCCGCGCTTCTTGAGAACGCTCTTGAGGGCGTGGAAGGTTTCGGCACCCATCTGGACAGCCTGGCGGAGCGAGGAAGCGCCGACCGGCATGATCATGAATTCCTGGAAGTCAATCGGAGCATCGGAGTGAGCGCCGCCGTTGATGATGTTCATCATCGGAACCGGGAGCACCTTCGCGTTCGGGCCGCCGAGGTATTTGTAGAGCGGCTGTCCGCAAGCTTCAGCAGCAGCCTTCGCAACCGCGAGGGAGACGCCGAGAACGGCATTGGCGCCGAGCTTGGACTTGGTCTTCGTACCGTCGAGCTGGAGCATCGCAGCGTCAACAGCCGGCTGGTCGAGTGCGTCGAAGCCAACGAGTTCCGGAGCGATGATTTCGTTCACGTTAGCAACGGCTTTGAGAACACCCTTGCCGCAGAAACGCGTTTTCGGATCGATGCCTTCAGCAAACTGCTCAGCCGGAACGCCGCCGTCGCGGAGTTCGAGGGCTTCGTTCACGCCCGTGGATGCTCCCGAAGGAACAGCTGCGCGACCGATAGCACCGCAGGAGAGTTCGACGTCGACTTCGACCGTCGGATTACCGCGAGAATCGATGATTTCGCGACCTTTGATATCAATGATGGTAGACATAGTTAATTGGATTAAAAATGAATGAAATTGCTTCAGAGCTTAAGTCTCAGGCTCGAAGAAATCAAGCGGGAACGATTTCCCTTTAATCCTCGAGCCTCAATCTCTACGCATTAAGCTTTCTTCGGATCAAAGGCATCGCGCAGGGCGTCGCCGAAGAGATTGAGCGCGAAAAGCGTGACTGCGAAGAAGAGCCCCGGGAAAAGCAAAAGCCAGGGATAATCCGCCATAGCGTCCGCGCCCTCCTTGATCATCAGCCCCCAGGAAGTCATCGGCGGCTTTACGCCCAAGCCGAGAAAGCTGATAAACGCTTCGAGAAGCATCACACCGGGTACAGTCAGCGTCGCATAGACAATTACCGTACCGAGAATATTCGGGAAAAGATGACGCCACATGATCTTTGTCGTCGATTGCCCCATACAAATCGAAGCTTCGACAAAGCCCTGCGTCCGCAACTCCCTCACCTGATTGCGCACAATGCGCGCCATCGTCAGCCAGGAAACAGCACCGATTGCGACGTAAATCAGCCACATTTCCTGTCCGAAAACCACGGTCAGCAGAATAACGAAGAGCGTAAACGGCAAGGCGTAAAGCACGTCCACAATGCGCATGAGGACGGAGTCGCGCACGCCGCCGACATAACCGGCGATCATGCCGTAAACCACCCCGATAACGCAGGAAACAACGGTGGCGATCAAGCCGACCTGCAGAGAAACGCTTCCGCCGTAGAGCAAACGCGACAGCACGTCGCGCCCGAGCGTATCCGTCCCGAGCCAATGATCCCCCGACGGAGCGGCGGGGCCGAGCGCCAAGTCCTGCGCTTCAAACGGGAACGGTGCAATCCACGGTGCACACAGGCAAGCACCCAGCATCAAAAGCACGAAAATCCCGGCAATCACGCCGGGGCGATTAGAAAAAAAGCGTTCGCGGGAACGTTTCCAGGGCGAAAGCGGAGCGCCGGAAAAATACCCGCCGCCGCACGCCGTATCTGACTGTACCGATTTGTCTTCCACGAAACGCCATTAAAAACACCCCGCACCGAAAATAGCAATAAGGAAGCGCGGCACAAGCTTCCCTGCCTGATTGGAGATTAAAGATTAGAGGATAAAGATTAAAGAACCTTTGGGCTCAGTCAGACATAGGTAACCAGACCTAAAGGCCTGTGGCGGAACTGATAGCGGATAGGTTCTTTGTAGGAAAGATTAAAGCTTAATGCTTAGAGCTTAAAGAGAAGCTGGCGAAACCAGACATAGATAACCTTGATGCTCGATGTTTGATGCTTGGCGCTTTTTCCACTTATCCGTTATCAACTATCAGTTTTTCCTTCTTTCTTCGCCGCAGGTGCCGGCTCGATGCTTGGTGCTTTTTCCCTCGCCACAGGCGTTTTCACTTATCCGTTATCAGCTATCAGTTATAACTTTCGTGGTACGCATTCGGAATTCGCTATTCGCAATTGCCTCTTCGAGGCTTCGCCCTCCGATTCCCTACTTTTAAAATAGCCAATCATCAACAGACCGGCGCCGGCAAAAAATATATGAGCTTTGATTTTATCGGCATCAGGCGGCGGCGCTCGGTTTTTGGATTGCGAGCAGTCGGGATTTTTCCTCATGATTTTTGAACTATGTCAAAACAGGTCGTCTCTCCCCGCGTACGCGGATTTGTCTGTATTACGTCTCACCCGGAAGGTTGCGCAGCCCATGTTCGTGAGCAAATTGCTTATGTAAAGAGCCGCCCGGCCATCAAAAACGGGCCGAAAAACGTCCTCGTTATCGGGGCTTCCACGGGCTACGGCCTGGCCTCGCGTATTTCCGCCGCCTTCGGTTCCGGTGCCAATACTTTCGGCGTTTATTTCGAACGCCCCTCCGCCAACAACAAACCCGCTTCCGCCGGCTGGTACAACACCGCCGCCTTTGAAGCCGAAGCCCGCAAGGCCGGTCTCTATGCCGCCTCAGCCAACGGCGATGCCTTCTCCGCAGAACTGAAAGCGGAAGTCATCGAACGCCTGAAAAAGGAAATGCCGCAGATTGACCTCGTCGTCTACTCGTTGGCCGCGCCGCGCCGCACGGATCCGGTGACGGGCGAAGTTTACAAATCGGTTCTGAAAACGGTCGGCGACCCCTTCGTTTCGAAGAATCTCGACACGGACAAGAAGCTCGTCAACGAAGCCTCAATCGAACCCGCCAACGAAGAAGAAGTAAAGGCCACGATCAAGGTCATGGGCGGCGAAGACTGGAAACTCTGGATGGAAGCGCTCGACGAAGCCGGTCTCCTCGCGGAAGGTTGCCAGTCCGTCGCTTATTCCTATGTCGGACCGTCGCTGACGTGGCCTATTTACAAAGACGGCTCCATCGGCCAAGCGAAGAAAGACCTCTACGCGAAGGCCAAGGAAATCGATGCGATTTTGAAAATCAAACGCGGGCGCGCTTTCGTTTCCGTTAACAAGGCCCTCGTCACACAAGCCTCGTCGGCGATTCCGGTCGTCCCGCTCTACATCTCGATTCTCTTCAAGGTCATGAAGGCCAAGGGGCTCCACGAAGGCTGTATCGAGCAGATTCAACGCCTCTTCGAAACGCAGATGTACAACGACAATTTCCTCGAATTCGACGAAACCGGACTCGTCCACATCGACGATTGGGAAATGCGCGAAGACGTCCAAAAGGAGGTTTTTGAAATCTGGCCGAAGATTACCACGGAAAATCTCGAAGAGCTCGCCGACTTTGCCGGATACCAGAGCGACTTCCTGAAGCTTTTCGGTTTCGGAGTCGACGGCGTCGATTATGCCCAGGAAGTCGAAGTTGAAGTTCCAATTGTCTAAGCTTCCTGAAAATGGATTCATCCGTTATTGACCAACGCACATTCCCGCAGGTCGTTAAGCGCGACGGACGCAAGGTGGACTGGGACCGCTCCCGCATCGTGCGCGCCGTCCGTTCGGCGCTCGCCAGCGTTTTTTCTCCCGCTAACTGGTACGATCTCGAAGATTTCGGCCTCTCGAAGGAACATATCCAACTCGCGGACGACGTCGCTCAATTCGTCGAGAACCGCACCTTCGGAGCTCTGGAAGAGGGGCAGGAACCCTCCGTCGAAGACATCCAAAACACGGTCGAGCAAACGCTCATGGGTTTCGGCGAATTCCGCGCCGCCAAGGCCTACATCCTTTACCGTGCCGAACGCACGAAGGCACGCCTGCTTGCCGAAACTGCCACGCCGCGCCCGAACGGCCTGCAGGACTACATCGCCATCGCGAAGTATTCCCGCTACCGCAAAGACCTCGGCCGCCGCGAAGTCTGGCCGGAACCGGTCGAACGCGTTCGCAACATGCACTTGCGCCGTTTCGCTTGGGTAGATCGCCAACCCGGTCTCTTCGATGCCGGAACGGTCTCCTTCGCCTCGCAAATCAACGATGCCTTCCAGGCCGTTGCCGACCGTCGCGTTCTCCCTTCGATGCGTTCCATGCAGTTCGGCGGCATTCCGATCGAAAAGGAAGAAGCCCGCATGTTCAATTGCGCCTTCACCTTTATTAATCGCATCGAGGCTTTCCGCGAAACCCTTTGGCTTCTGCTCTGCGGCACGGGAACGGGCTTCTCCGTTCAAAAACACCACATTGAACAACTCCCGCCCTTCCCCGAACGCGGCAACGAAGAATCGCTTCCCGTCCTTCACTTCGAAATCGAAGATACCATCAAAGGCTGGGCTGACGCTCTCGACGCTCTCATGCGCTCGTACCTCACGGGCCACCTCGTCGAATTCAATTACTCGAAAATCCGCCACAAAGGCACGCCGCTGAAAACTTCCGGCGGACGCGCACCCGGCCACATTCCGCTGCGCCGCGCCCTCGAAAACATCCGAAAGATTCTCGACGGTGTCGCCGGACGTAGCCTGCGCCCGATCGAAGCGTACGACATTCTGATGTACGCCGCCCGCGCCGTGCTCTCCGGAGGCATCCGCCGCTCGGCCACGATCTGTCTCTTCTCCCCGGAAGACGAAGAAATGATGACCGCCAAGACGGGCAACTGGTTCAACGAAAACCAACAGCGCTCCGCCTCGAACAATTCGGCCGTCATCAACCGCAATACGACGCAGAAAGACGTTTTCCTCCGCCTCTTCGAAAAGCAGAAGGAATACGGCGAACCCGGATTCTACTTCGTCGAAAACGAAGACTATGGCGCCAATCCCTGCGTCGAAATCGGACTGGCTCCGTTTGCGGACCTCAAGGAACAGACCGATATCGACCGCCTGCGCGAACTCGGTTACGACGGCAAACTCAAGCTCGGCGACCGCGTTTACGGCTGGCAGATGTGCAACCTGACAACGATTAACGCGGCAGCCTGCAACACGGCGGAAGATTTCTACGAATCCTGCAAAAAAGCCGCCTTCATCGGTACGCTTCAGGCCTCCTACGTCAAAATGCCCTACCTCGGGCCGGTCTCGCAATTCATCAACGAACGCGAATCGCTGCTCGGTGTCTCCATCACGGGGATTCTGGACAACCCGAGCCTCATGCTCGATCCCGCCGTCCTGCGACAAGGCGCCCAAACCGTCAAAGACGAAAACGAGCGCGTGGCCAACATCATCGGCATCGCGCCCGCCGCCCGCACCACCTGCGTCAAGCCGGAAGGCACGGCATCGTTGCTGCTCGGCACGGCTTCCGGGATTCACCCGCACCACGCCAAGCGCTACTTCCGCCGCGTCCAGGCCAACCGCCAGGAACCGGTTTACCGCTTCTTCCAAAGCATCAACCCGCAAATGACAGAACCGAGCGTTTACGCGCCCGCCTCGGACGACGTAATCACGTTCCCGATTCAGGCACGCCCCGGAGCCATCGTCCGCGACGATATCCGCGCGCTCGAGTTCCTCGGCTACGTCAAACTCGTCCAGCAAAACTGGGTCTGTGAAGGTCGCCGCCACGAGAAATACAATCCGGGCCTCTACCACAACGTCTCCAACACCGTCGTTGTACGCGAAGGCGAAT